>NZ_JBANEL010000014.1:0-135483 GCF_040187735.1 Comamonas sp. w2-DMI
GATGAAGCGCTCCATGGCCTCGGGCTACGCGGGCGTGGACAACCCGCTGTTCTACAAGGACAACAACCGCATGCTGTTCGGGGATGCCAAGAAGATGCTGGATGAGGTGCTCGCGGGGCTCAAAGGGTAATTTTTAAACCAAAGGAGACAGTGATATGGCAAGCAAGAAACTATTCAAGGTGCTGATATGGGGCGTAGCTGCAATGGCAACGCCGGCCTTCGCTTTTGATATTAATCCCTATGACTGGATGCCCGCGCCCAGCGGTACCAATGCGGCCATTTTATATACCCCTGGGAGTCACAGCGACCGAGCCATAGTCAACGGCACCAAATTGGACGCATCACTGAACACAGCACTTTTGGTGCCCCGGTTTTCCCATTACGGAGAGTTGGATTCCCATCCTTTTGTTGTTTCTGCCATCTTGCCCATGGGCCGTTTGTGGAATGGCTCTATCGCCGGCAGTGACTTAGGCGCTCGTACTGCGGTAGGTGATTTGACGCTGGCGGGTGCCTACTGGCTTGTCAGCAAACCGCAAGAGCGCAAAAACCTGGCAATTGCGAGCTATTGGTACATCCCTACTGGCACCTATGACCGCGACAAGGCACTCAATGTCAGCAGCGGGCAATACGGCGTCACGCTGCAGTTGGCGGGCATGGTACCCCTGTCGGAGCACTTCACACTGGAAACCACACTGGACGCAAGCTTCTACCGCAACAAGAAGAACGCAAATCCGGTTGGGCAAACGCTTTCCAGGGATACGTCTTACTCCCTTCAGAATTGGGTTTCCTACAGCCTAAGTCCAACGACAACCCTTTCGGCAGGGCACGCTGCCTATTGGGGTGGAACACAGAAATTTGATGGCATTCAAAATGGGTTCAATGCCCAAAAACAGCAAGCGAGAATCGCACTGAATCACTGGCTCACGCCGACACTTTCTGTATATGGCCAGATCAATCGAGACTACGCCGTCAAGGGTGGGTTCGAGGGGGTTTCCGGATTGATTCGTCTCATTAAGGTATTTTGAATAAAAACGAGGATATACAATGAAAATTATCAAATACACCGTGGGTGCAGGCTTCATCGCTGCTGCAATGAGTGCTGGTGTGTCTTTTGCAAAAGATCCAGCAGTTCCTCGTATCGGCTTCGTGGCTGGTGCGGGTGGCTACCCAAAAATGGCGGTTACCAATCAAGCTTTCTTTGATGGATTGGCCGATGCAGGTTACAAGGATGGCAGTACCATGCAAGTGGTATTCCGCACTGCAGAAGGGAATATGAGCCTTATGCCAAAGCTCATTCAAGAAACGCTAGATGAGAAGGTGGATTATCTGGTGGTTTCAACATCTCCCGGGTGTATTGCGGCAAAAAAAGCAACTACCACAGTTCCTGTGCTATGCATCTCCGTGCAGGATGACCCAATCAAGGAAGGGCTAACAACGACATTGACTCGTGGAAACGGCAACCTCGTGGGTGTCCATAGCTACCTTGCAGATGGAATTTCTCAGCAACTTGGTATGTTGCAGAAATTGAAGCCTGGTCTGCAAAAGCTGGGTGTACTGTTTAATCCCAACAATGACACACACAAACGCCTTCTGGCCGACTGGGACAAAGTCTCGAAAGATCAGAAGATCGATGTCATCCCCATGCCGGCGGCAGTACCTAGTGATCTGGCAAAGGCGATTTCCGATGCAAAATTGGAGAAGGCAGATATTGCCATTGGCCTGCTAGGAGCAGATACCTACGCTATGCGAAAGGAGATTGCTGAGGCCGCCAAATTGAATGGTTTTCCTATCGCAATGGATACACCGGGCGGATATACCCAGATGGGTGGGGTTGCGACGATTGGGGTGGACATTGTTCCTCTCTATCGACAAGGAGCATTAGAGATAATGGTCCCTATGCTTAAAGGGAAGACGCCATCGGAATTGCCGTGGATTGGTCCCAAGCAAGCTGCGATGAAGATAAATAATGATGTTGCGAAAGAATTTAATATTTCGATTGCACCAAAATAAGAGTCGATGAAACGCACATGTATGCATGTGCGTTTCATGTATCCAGTGGAGGATGCTGATGAATTACTTGGTGGGTGATATGTAAATAAAACTTGCTTACGCCTATTTTCAAATATGGAATTGCGCCATCTTCGTTGTTTCTTGACCCTTGCTGAAGAACTTCATTTTCGTCATGCAGCGCAAAGAATGCATGTTGATCAATCCGCCTTTTCACGCACCATCAGGGAACTGGAAGAAGAACTTGGGGCCAAGCTCTTCACTCGCACCACGCGCAATACTCAACTGACCCACGCAGGCAAAGCATTCAAGGAGCGGGTGCCGCGCATCTTCGCGGCTCTGGAGCAGGCACGTGACGGGGCCAGATCTGCGGCCAATGGGTTCCATGGGCAGTTGCGCATTGCCTTGTCTGACTGTATTACGCCCTCTCGCTTGTCCACCTTGCTGGCGCAATGCCGCGAGGAAGAACCAGAGGTTGAAATCCGGCTGCTCGAAGTGACGCTGGAACAGCAAATCGCGGGTTTGCACAATGATCTGTACGACGTTGGCTTTGCCATGTCGGATGCTGTGAATAAAGGAGTCGTGGCCATTCCCGCCTGGCAGGATGAGTTGATGGTGGCCCTGTCCTCCCGCCATCCATTGCTGGAATACCGCCACATTCCGCTGGACAAGGTATTGGAGCAACGGCTGGTGCTGGCCGATCCCGCTGCCTGTCTAGGCTACACCCAGCAGGTAGATCGCTTTCTGCAAAAGCGCGACGAGGAACTGCTGATCCGCCAGCGGGTGGCCTCATTTGATGTGATGATGGTATTGGTATCTGCGGGACTTGCGGTGGGTTTTGCAGGGGCAGCGCATCTCGCCGCGAACCGTGAACCTGGCATTAAAGGTCGGCAATTGGCCGGGCCTCCGCATATGCTGACCACCTACGTACTGCGCCGCGATACCGAGCTTTCCCCAATGCTCTCCCGGTTCATGGAGCGAGTGGCCGACATCAACTCGACCGAGGGCGAAAGCTCGTCCGATGATGTGTGAATCACTGCTGCGAAAGGACCTCCAGCCCACAAAGCCTTGTTCTTAATGATTGCCGCTGCGCTCGCCGCCTGCGGCCCAGCAAAGCCCACGGATACTGTGGATGAACTAGTGGTCAATCCTGAACGCCTCAAGGAAATCCAACGCCTGTGCAAAGAAGATCGCGCCAAGGTCAATGACGGTATTTACATGCGTGCCGCCCAGGCCTTCCGGCGGCGCTTCATGGGCGCGCGGCCGGAGCAAAAAATCCAGTAGTCCACGTCGATCGCCCATGCGCGTCGCACAGCCACGACAGGTCGGCGACACGTTGCACACTATTACTCCACTACGCCGCAGCGCTTTCAAGCCTGCGGCGTTTATTTTGTCTTCGCTCCAGAAAGAGTTATTGCTTTTTCGGCCTTAAACCTCGCCGTTTCAGCCGTTGACCGGTACCTCTCACGGCACTGATCCTGATACCTGCGGCATGCCTGTGTGCCGATATGGGAGATCAGCCAATGCAGGGAACGAACGTGCTGTTCGGTCAGATCGCTGTGGTGTTCGGCATCGTGATCGCCGGAGTGTGGAGCGCCACGCAATGGACAGCCGCTGCCCTGGGTTATCAGCTACGCCTGGGCTTGCCCTGGTTCGACTTCTTCGGTACGCCGGTCTATCACCCGTGGCGGCTGTTTGAGTGGTGGTTCTTCTTCGACGCCTACGCGCCGAACGTCTTCGACGTGGGCGGTGCCATTGCAGCAGGCAGCGGCCTGTTCGCGGTGATGATTGCCATCGGTATGTCCATCTGGCGCTCGCGCCAGTCCAAGCTCGTCACGACCTATGGCTCGGCGCGCTGGGCCAACACGGAGGACGTTCGCAAAGCGGGCCTTGACCAGCCTGCGGGCGTGTTCCTCGGCCTGCACCGCCAGCAGTACCTGCGGCACGAAGGCCCGGAACACGTCCTGACCTTCGCGCCTACGCGCTCGGGCAAGGGCGTGGGTCTGGTCGTACCTACCTTGCTGTCCTGGCCCGCATCCGCCGTCATCCACGACATCAAGGGCGAGAACTGGCAGATCACCGCCGGCTGGCGCAGCCGCTTCAGCCATTGCTTGCTGTTCAACCCGACCGATGCGAGGTCGGCGGCCTACAACCCGCTGCTGGAGGTGCGGCGCGGCGCGCACGAGGTGCGCGACGTGCAGAACATCGCGGACATCCTGGTCGATCCCGAAGGCGCATTGGAACGGCGCAACCATTGGGAGAAGACCTCGCACGCGCTGCTGGTCGGTGCCATCCTGCATGTGCTCTACGCGGGCGAGGACAAGACGCTGCGCGGCGTGGCGAACTTCCTCAGTGACCCGGCCTGTCCCTTCGAGCTGACCCTGCACCGGATGATGACCACGCCGCATCTTGGCGATGGGCCGCATCCGGTGGTGGCCTCGGCGGCGCGGGAAGTCCTGAACAAGAGCGACAACGAACGCTCGGGCGTGTTGTCCACGGCCATGTCGTTCCTGGGCCTGTACCGCGATCCCACGGTGGCCGAAGTCACGTCGCGCTGCGACTGGCGCATCGCCGACCTGATCGCGGCCGAACATCCGGTGTCGCTGTATCTGGTGGTGCCGCCTTCGGACATCAGCCGCACCAAGCCGCTGATCCGCCTGATCCTCAATCAGCTCGGAAGACGGCTCACGGAATCGCTCGATGGCTCCGACGGCATCGCCCGTCGCCACAAGCTGCTGCTGATGCTCGATGAGTTCCCGGCCCTGGGGCGCCTGGACTTCTTTGAGACGGCCTTGGCCTTCATGGCGGGCTACGGCATTCGCAGCTTTCTCATCGCGCAGAGCCTGAATCAGATCGACAAGGCCTACGGCCAGAACCATTCGATCCTCGACAACTGCCATGTGCGCGTGACCTTCGCCACCAACGACGAGCGCACCGCCAAACGGATCTCCGAGACGCTGGGCACGGCCACCGAACTGCGCGCGCAGCGCAACTACGCGGGCCACCGGCTCGCACCGTGGCTGGGGCACCTGATGGTGTCGCGCCAGGAAACGGCCCGCCCGCTGCTGACGCCGGGCGAGGTGATGCAGCTTCCGCCCGACGAGGCCGTGGTGATGGTGTCCAGCGTGGCGCCGATCAAGGCCAAGAAACTGCGCTACTACGCGGACGCCAATTTCAAGCGGCGCGTGCTACCGCCGCCCGCGCTTGCGACCGGGCGCTATGCCGACGTGCCGCCGTCGCGGGCCGACGACTGGAGCGGGCTGGCGATTCCCACCGTGCCCGTCGCACCGGCCACGGCATCCATCGATGGCCTGGAGCACCTGGGTTCGACCGACGACGGCGGCCCGCGCCGTCAGCCCGAACTCTCCGAAACCGTCGCCTACGCCCCCGACCTGGTTGCGCCTGCAGCCGACCTCGGGCTGCTCGATGACGACGACATGCTTTTGCCTCTTTCGATCTCCCTCCCGCGCCAGCTCGACCCGGCCCTGCAGCGCACGGCCCGGCTGGCATCCCTCGACCCTGACGATGGAATCGCGCTATGAGCCAGCACCGCTTGAATCTCTTCATCCAGCCCGAGCACGCCAGGCGCCTCGACGAGCTGGCCGCCACCAAAGGCGTATCGAAGTCCAGCATCGTCGCTGCTGCGTTGGCATCTTGGCTGTCGCCCGATGCCGCCGACCAGCGTGAGGCCGCCATCGCCAAGCGACTAGATCGACTGTCGCGCCATGCCGAGCGCATGGAGCGCGACCAGAACATTGCCATCGAAACATTGGCCCTGTTCATCCGCTACTACCTCGCGGTCAGCACACCCGTCCCCGAGGCCCATCAAGAGGCCGCGCGTGCCCAGGGCAAGGCGCGCTTCGAGCAGTTCATGGAGCAATTGGGCCGCCACCTGCTGCGCGGGCGCAGCCTGGTGCGCGACGTGGTGGATGAACTGCATCCCGACCCGATGCGAATGGATGACGCCGCAGCCGTCGCGGATGCCCAGGAGCGTGCCTTATGAGCGCCGTTCCTTCCTCTTTTACCGCCACGTCGCTGGATCGCCGCATCCAGATGCTGCGTACCGCCATGGGGCCGCTGATCGCCAGCGCACTCGAAGACCCCGACGTGGTGGAAATCATGCTCAACCCGGATCGGACCTTGTGGATCGACCGGCTTTCGACCGGTCGTGCGCCGATGGGCGTGGAACTGTCCGAGGCCGATGGCGAACGCATCATCCGCCTCGTCGCTGCCCACGTGGGCGCGGAAGTCCATCGCGGCCAGCCACTGTTAACGGCCGAACTGCCTGAGACCGGCGAGCGCTTCGAAGGCATCCTGCCGCCCGCTGCGCCGGGGCCGGCCTTCGCCTTGCGCAAGCGCGCTGTGGGTGTGATCCCGCTGTCGCGCTACATCGAGGACGGAATGATGAGCGCCGCGCAGGCGGGCCTGCTGGTGCAGGCCGTGCGCGAGCGCCAGAACATCCTGATCGCCGGCGGGACCAGCACGGGCAAGACAACCTTGGCGAATGCGTTGCTGGCGGAGATCGCCGCCACCGGCGACCGCGTGCTGGTGCTCGAAGACACGGTGGAGCTGCAATGCGCGGCGCGCGACCACGTGCCGCTGCGAACGCGCCAGGGTGTCGTGTCCATGACCGAGCTGGTGCGCTCGTCCATGCGCCTGCGGCCGGATCGCGTCGTCGTCGGCGAAGTGCGCGGCGCCGAGGCGCTGGATCTCATCAAGGTCTGGGGCACGGGCCACCCCGGCGGCATCGCCACGATCCATGCCGGCTCCGCCCTGGGCGCACTGCTGCGCCTGGAGCAGCTGATTCTCGAAGTGGCGGTGAACCCGCCCCGTGCATTGATCGCGGAAGCGGTCAATGTGGTCATCCATATCGCCGGACGCGGGCGCAAGCGCCGCATCGAGAGCATCGCCCGCGTCGTCGGCTTCGACGGCGCGGGCTACCAGTTGGAGGACGCGCTGGCGCCCGAGCTTCCTCCCATCGATTTCCTTTCCCCCACCCCACCTGGAGCACTTCCATGACGCACGTTGATGCTTTCCGTTTTTCCGCAAATCCACACCCATTGCCCACACGGCGGGGTGGCTTTGTTTGCCCGGCCCTGCAGGGCCTGCTGCTCGCTGCGCTGATGCTGCTGCTTGCGGGCACCGCCCAGGCCGCCGGTTCGTCGATGCCGTGGGAAGGGCCGCTGCAGTCCATCCTCGAATCCATCCAAGGGCCGGTGGCCCGGATCATCGCGGTCATCGTCATCATCGCCACGGGACTGGCGCTGGCCTTTGGTGACACCTCGGGTGGGTTCCGCAAGTTGATCCAGATCGTCTTCGGTCTGTCTATCGCCTTTGCAGCTTCGAGCTTCTTCCTGTCGTTCTTCAGCTTCTCGGGCGGGGCTGTCGTATGAACGGCCCGCACGATGGCATGCAGGGCCTCGCCCCTGGTTTCGAGATCCCGCTGCATCGCTCGCTGACGGAGCCGATCCTGATGGGCGGCGCACCGCGCACGGTGGCCATCACCAACGGCACGCTGGCTGCTGCTGTAGGGCTGGGTCTGCAACTGTGGATTCCCGGCGTAGTGCTCTGGATCGCCGGCCATGCGCTGGCGGTCTGGGGCGCGCGCGTCGATCCGCAGTTCATGCAGGTCTTCGTCCGCCACATCAAGCACCGGCCGCTGCTGGACGTGTAGGGGCAAGGGGGGATATCGCATGCTGAACCTTGCCGAATACCGCCAGCGGCCCGCGCTGCTGGCCGACTGGCTGCCGTGGGCTGGCCTGGTGGCGCCGGGCGTCGTCTTGAACAAAGACGGCAGCTTCCAGCGCACTGCGCGTTTCCGTGGGCCTGACCTCGACAGCGCCACGCAGGGCGAGCTGATCGCCACGTCGGCGCGACTGAACAACGCGCTGCGCCGCTTGGGTTCGGGCTGGGCGCTGTTCATCGAAGCCGAGCGCCGGGCCGCTGCCAACTATCCGCGTTCCGAGTTTCCCGAGCCGCTGTCGTGGCTGGTGGACGAAGAGCGACGGGCAGCGTTCGAGGACTCGGGCAACCACTTCGAGAGCGGCTACCACCTGAGCATGGTCTACCTGCCGCCGGAGGAATCCCGCGCTCGCGCCGCCGGGATGCTGTACGAGAACCGCCCGACCGAAGGCGTGGACTGGCGCGAGCACCTGACTGCCTTCGTCGCGGAGACGGATCGGATTTACGACCTGCTCGACGGCGTGATGCCGGAGATCGCGTGGCTCGATGACAGCCAGGCACTGACGTACCTGCACTCGACCATCTCCACGCGACGCTACCGCGTGGGCGTGCCCGAGGTGCCATTCCACCTTGACGCGCTGCTCGCCGACGCGCCGCTGATCAGTGGTCTGGCGCCGATGCTGGGCGACCAGCACCTGCGCGTGGCAACGGTGCGGGGCTTCCCGACCTCGACCTGGCCGGGGATTCTGGACGACCTCAATCGCCTCGGCTTTGGCTATCGCTGGTCAACCCGGTTCCTCTGCATGGACAAAGCCGATGCGGAAAAGGAGCTTTCCCGCCTGCGCCGCCAGTGGTTCGCCAAGCGCAAGAACGTCATCGCCCTGCTGCGCGAAACCATCTTCCAGCAGGAAACCCCGCTGGTCGATACCGACGCCAGCAACAAATCGGCGGATGCGGATGCGGCCTTGCAGGAACTGGGCAGCGACCAGGTGGCCTTTGGTTATCTGACCGCGACCGTCACCGTCATGGACGCGGATGCCGCCGTGGTCGACGAGAAGCTGCGCATGGTGGAGCGCGTGATCCAGGGCCGGGGCTTCGTGACGATGCCCGAGACCCTGAACGCGGTGGATGCCTGGCTGTCCTCGATTCCGGGCCATGCCTACGCCAACGTGCGCCAGCCCATCGTCTCGACGCTGAACCTGGCGCACCTGATGCCGGTGTCCGCCGTATGGGCCGGGCCGGATAGGAACGCGCACCTCGATGGCCCGCCGCTGATCGTGACCCGCACCGAGGGCGCGACGCCGTTCCGGCTGGTCACGCACATCGGCGACGTGGGCCACACCTTGGTAGCCGGGCCGACCGGCATGGGCAAGTCCGTCCTGCTCGCCACCTTGGCGATGCAGTTCCGCCGCTACCGCGGCTCGCGCATCTTTGCCTTCGACATGGGGCGCTCGATGCGCGCCACCATCCATGGCCTGGGCGGCGAGCACTACGACCTGGGCATGGATGGCGAGATCGCTTTTCAGCCCTTGGCCCGCATCGACCGAGAGGGCTACCGCACCTGGGCCGCCGAGTGGATTGAAGGCCGCTTGCGGCATGAGGGTGTAGCCGTCGGCCCCGAAGAGAAGGCCGCCATCTGGTCGGCGCTCGGCAGTCTCGCTGGTGCGCCGGTGGAGCAGCGCACGATGACGGGCCTGTCCGTGCTGCTGCAATCGAACGCGCTGCGCCAGGCGCTCGCGCCCTATGTGCTCGGCGGTGCGCACGGCAAGCTGCTGGATGCGGATTCGGATCGCCTGGGTTCCGGTTCCGTACAGTGCTTCGAAATGGAGGAGCTCATGCATAGCAAGGCCGCCGTCATGGCCGTGCTGCACTACCTCTTTGCGCGCTTCGATGAACGCTTCGATGGTGCGCCCACGCTGCTGATCCTCGATGAAGCTTGGCTGTTCCTCGATGACCCGGTGTTTGCCGCGCGCATCCGCCAATGGTTCAAGACGCTGCGCAAGAAGAACGTATCGGTCATCTTCGCCACGCAGAGCCTGGCCGACATCAAGGATTCGAGCATCGCGCCGGCCATCATCGAAAGCTGCGCCAGCCGCATCTTCCTGCCCAACCCGCAGGCGACCGAGCCGCAGATTCGCTCGATCTATGAGGGTTTCGGGCTGAACTCGCGCCAGATCGAGATCGTCGCCACTGCGCAGCCCAAGCGCGACTACTACTACCAGTCTCGTCTGGGCAACCGCCTGTTCGACCTCGATCTGGGGCCGGCGGCGCTGGCCTTCGCGGGCGCGTCCACGCCGCAAGACCAGCGCGACATCGACGCGGTGCTCGCTGCGGCCATGACCTCCATATCTTCCGCTGCTACCCCCTTCGCAGCTGCCTGGCTGCGACATCGCGGCCTCCACTGGGCCGCCGACCTGCTGCTCTCGTTCCCTTCCCAGCCACCCCAGGAGAAATCACCATGACCACCCGTACCGCATTCACTTCCCGGCTGACTGCGCTGGCCGTTGCCAGCGTCCTGGCTTTCTGCACCGCGCAGCCCGCCCATGCCTTGTTCGGACTGGGTGGTGGGGGAGGGGGCCGCATCGTGTTCGACCCGACGAACTACGTGCAGAACACCCTGACCGCCGTGCGCATGCTGGAGGAGATCAACAACCAGATCAAGCAACTGCAGAACGAGGCCCAGATGCTCATCAACCAGGCGCGCAACCTCGCCAGCCTGCCGTTCAATGTGGTGAGCCGCCTGCGCAGCAACCTCGCCCGGACCCAGCGGCTGATCGCCCAGGCCAAGGGCATGGCGTTCGACCTGGCGAACATGGACCAGATGTTCAAGCGGCTGTATCCCGAGCAGTACACCGCCGCGGTCAGCGGCGACCAGATGTTCCGGGATGCCCAGGAGCGCTGGAAGAACACCCTGAACGGCCTGCAGACCACCATGCAGATGCAGGCACAGGCGTCGCAGAACCTGCGCGATGACGAAGGCGTGCTGGCCGACCTCGTGGGCCAGAGCCAGTCGGCGGTTGGAGCTTTGCAGGCGATGCAGGCCATGAACCAGCTGCTGGCCCTGCAGGCCAAGCAGTCCATCCAGACGCAGCGGCTGCAACTCACGCAGGACCGGGCGGCCTCGCTGGAGCTGGCCCGGCAGGCAGCGGCCGCCGAGCGCGGGCGGGAGGTACGGCGGCGTTTCCTGGGCAGCGGCACGCCCTATACGTCCTATCCGGTGAACTTCTACAACCAGCAGTGAGGCGCACCATGCGCAGCCATCTTGTTTTCATGGCCGGAGCCCTCGCACTGGCACAGGCGTTGTTGCTGGCGGCTTGCAGTAAGCCTGTTCCCATCGAGTCGGCCGAGGTGCTGGCCGAGAACCCCGAGCGGCTCAAGGAACTGCAGGCCGAATGCCGCCTGGATCGCGCCCGGGTTGGCGAGGCGCAGTGCATGGCGGTGGCCGATGCAGTGCGCAAGCGCTTCATGCGCCCGACGCCTTCGCCCTATGCGAAGGATCCCGTCCGGCCGGGGAGCGCGCCATGAACGACGTTGCGGTCATCGACCGCTTTCTCGATACCTTCTCGCGCTACATCGACTCGGGCTTCGGGCTGCTGCAGGGCGAGGTGGCGTTCCTGACGGCCACGCTGATCGCCATCGACATGACGCTGGCCGGGCTGTTCTGGGCCATGGGCCATGCCAGCGGCCAGGGCGAGGACGTGATCGCCAAGCTGCTGCGCAAGGTGCTCTATGTGGGCGCCTTCGCCTACATCATCGGCAACTTCAACAGCCTGGCGGGCATCGTGTTCCGCTCCTTCGCCGGGCTGGGCCTGACGGCGTCGGGTTCAGGGCTCAGCCAGGCGCAACTGCTGCAGCCTGGACGGCTGGCGCAGGTGGGCATCGAGGCCGGGCGGCCGATCATGGAGCAGATCGGCCGGATGGCGGGCTTCCCCGAGGTGTTTGTCCACCTGGACACCATCGCAGTGCTGTTCCTGGCCTGGCTGGTGCTGATCCTGTGCTTCTTCGTGCTGGCGGTGCAGCTCTTCGTGACGCTGCTGGAGTTCAAGCTGACCACGCTGGCGGGCTTCGTGCTGGTGCCGTTCGCGCTGTGGAACAAGACCGCGTTCCTCGCCGAGAAGGTGCTGGGCAACGTGGTGTCCTCGGGCATCAAGGTGCTGGTGCTCGCCGTCATCGTCGGGATTGGGACGGGGCTGTTTGCCGAGTTCAAGGCACCGGCCGGCGCCGATCCGTCCATCGACCACGCGCTGGTCATCATGCTGGCTTCGCTGGCGATGCTCGCCCTGGGCATCTTCGGGCCGGGCATTGCGACCGGGCTGGTGTCCGGCGGGCCGCAGCTCGGTGCGGGGGCCATGGCTGGAGCTGCTGTTGGCGCCGCAGGTGCCGCCGTGGCGGTGGGGGCTGCGGCGGCGGGCGTAGGCGGTGCGGTGGCTGCTGGGGCGCGCATGGCCCCTGGTGCAGCCCGCTCCATCGCCTCGACCGCCGGCAGCGCGAAGTCGGCGTTTGACGCCGGCTCCGCTGCTGCGGGCGGCGGCCTCAAGGGTGCAGCCGCCGGCGTGGGCAACGTCGCCAAGACCGGCGCGCGCTCGATGAAGGAGCGCATGGCCGCCGCTTTCCGGCCCGATGGCGACGCGCATGGCGCGAGCGAGGGCGCTGCTTCGGCCGCATCCGCTGAACAGCCCGCTTGGGCCAAGCGCTTGCATCGCCGCCAGCAGCTCACCCATGCCGCGACGACCGCCGCCCACGCGCTGCGCGGTGGCGACGGCGGCAGCTCCAGCCAGGGGCCGAGCCTTCGAGATTCCGATTCATAAGGAGAACTCCCATGCGATTCAAAAGACCGCAGGTGCGCTATGCCGACACGCCGCAGCCTGCCACCCCGTACCAATCCGCCGCGCAGGTCTGGGACGAGCGCATCGGCTCGGCCCGCATGCAGGCGAAGAACTGGCGCTTCATGGCCTTCGGGTGCCTCACGCTGGCGGTGCTGATGGCCGGCGGCCTGGTCTGGCGTTCCGCGCAGTCTATCGTCACGCCCTATGTGATCGAGGTGGACAACGCGGGCCAGGTGCGCGCTGTCGGTGAGGCGGCCACGCCGTACCAGCCCAGCGATGCCCAGGTGGCCTACCACCTGGGCCGCTTCATTGGTCTGGTGCGTGGCCTTTCCATCGACCCCATCGTGGTGCGGCAGAACTGGCTGGATGCCTATGACTACACCACCGACAAGGGAGCGGTGGTGCTCAACGAGTACGCCCGTACCCATGACCCGTTCTCGCGCATCGGCCAGGAATCGGTGACGGTGCAGGTGTCCAGCGTGACCCGTGCCAGTGATTCGTCCTTCAACGTGCGCTGGACGGAGACACGTTTCGTCAACGGCGCGCTGGATCGCACCGAGCGCTGGAACGCAGTGGTGTCCATCGTGCAGCAGACGCCGCGCACCGAGCAGCGTGTGCGCAAGAACCCTCTGGGCATCTACGTCAACGGGCTGGCGTGGAGCCGTGAACTGGAAGGAAACGAAGGAGCAAAACCATGAAGGCACATTTCTGCAAATCCGTATGGCCGGTGGTCCTGCTGACACTTGCGGGCTGCGCCTCTCAGGGCAAGCCGCCGCCGGCCATCTCGCTCGATGAGCCGGTGCAGGCCCAGGTGCTGCCAGAGGCGCCGAAGCCCCTGGAGGTCGTGACCGTGCCCGAGGTGCTGGCTCTGCCCGGTCAGATGAAACCGCTGGCCGGCGATGCCAGGGCCACGCCGGAAGCGGCCGACGAGAAGGCGCGCGTGACCCGTGCGAACACAGAGGCGCGTATCGCGCCCACACGCGAAGGGTATGTGAACGCCATCCAGGTGTGGCCCTTCACCGATGGAGCGCTGTACCAGGTCTATGCGGCCGTGGGCCGCGTGACCGTGATCGCGCTCCAGCCGGGCGAGGAACTGGTGACGGTGGCCGCTGGCGATACCGTGCGCTGGATCGTGGGCGATACCTCCAGCGGTTCCGGCGCGGACTTGCGGGTGAGCGTGATGGTCAAGCCGATCCGCTCGGGGTTGAAGACCAATCTCGTCATCACGACCAGTCGGCGAACCTACCTGCTGGAGCTGACTTCAACCGAGAAGACGTGGATGGCTTCGGTATCCTGGGAATATCCGAAGGACAAGATGCTGGCCTTGCAGCGCCAGGCGCAGGCAGCCAGCGCTGCTGCGCCGGTCGATGCCGGCTTGTCGCTGGAGAAGATCCGTTTCCGCTATGCCATCGGCGGCAGCAATCCGCCGTGGAAGCCGCTGCGTGCCTTCGACGATGGCGAGAAGGTCTATATCCAGTTCCCGGCAGGTATCGCGCAAGGTGAGCTGCCGCCGCTGTTCGTGATCGGTGCGCAGGGCGATGGGCAGCTAGTCAACTATCGTTTCCGCTCGCCGTATCTGATCGTGGATCGGCTGTTTGGTGCGGCCGAACTACGCCTCGGTGGTGGCAAGAGCGATGTGGTGCGGATCGAGCGCACCGATGGCGTGAGGGGGAAATGACCATGCACGACGATGATTCCCCCGACCTTGCCGCGCCTTCAGCGGGCAAGGTCGCGCCCGAGGCGGTGGCGCTGCGCGCCCAGCCGCGCCCAGTCACGCGCCTGAATCGGCGCACCTTGGCCATGCTCACCGGCGGCCTGTCGGTCGCCGTGCTCGGCGCCACGATCTGGGCCTTGCAGCCGCACCGGCGCGGCGCGAGCTGGCAGAACGAGCTGTACAACGTCGATCGTGTCTCGAAGTCCGAAGGGCTCGATGGCCTGCCTTCGGACTACTCCAAGCTGCCGAAGGTGCCCGAGCTGGGGCCGCCGCTGCCGGGCGACCTGGGGCCGGCCATCGTGGCGGCGCAGCAGCCCACCTACATGCCGCCGGGCCATGACCCCAACGATGCCTTGCGCAAGGAAGCCGAAGCGGCGGCGGCTTCTGCGGTGTTCTTCCGCCCGGGCCAGCAGGGCAAGGCGCCTGCCGCTGCGCAAGCGGTGGCGGCTGGCCCTGCATCCGCCATGACGGGCTTCGACCCGCTGGCGGCCGGGCCGGCCTCGACGGCGGCCCAGCCATCCGACCCGACCGCTGTGCAGAACCGGCAAGACCAAAAAGAGGCTTTCCTGAAAGGCGGCTCTACGGAAACCCGCAATTCCGGCCATCTCCAGATGCCGGCCTCGCCATACCAGGTGATGGCCGGGACGGTGATCGCAGCGGCGCTGGTCACAGGCATCAAGTCCGACCTGCCGGGCGACGTGATCGCCACGGTGACGGAGCCGGTCTATGACACGGCCACGGGCAAGTTCCTGCTGATCCCGCAGGGCTCGCGCATCCTGGGCAAATACAACAGTCAGGTGAGCTATGGGCAGAGCCGGGTGCAGATGGTGTGGAATCGCATCATCCTGCCGGACACGTCTTCGCTGACGCTCGACAACCTCGTCGGCACCGATCCTGCCGGCTATGCCGGTCTGGAGGATGAAGTGGATCGGCACTGGGGCCGCATCCTGGCCGGCGCAGCGCTGACCACGTTGCTGGGCGTGGGCGCCGAGCTGGCCGCGCCGGAGAACCGGCAGGACGGCAACCGCATCGTCATCGCCGGGCGCGACAGCGCGCAGGACAGTATCAATCAGGTGGGGCAGGAACTGACTCGGCGCAACATGAACATCCAGCCGACGCTGACGGCGCGGCCAGGGTTGCCAGTGCGGGTTATCGTGAACCGTGATCTGGTGTTGCGGCCGTACCAGCCGATGTTCTTCAACCGGGGAGCCTCGCGATGAGCACGACCAAGAAATTGCGGCTGGGGCCGCTGCCCAAGACCGAGAGCGTCAAGCTGACGTTTGTCTGCCCGGCCGGCTTGAAGGCCGACCTCGACCGCTACGCCGCGCTGCACGCTCAGGCTTACGGCGAGCCGGTGGACGTGACGACGCTGATTCCTCACATGCTGGAGAAATTTATTACGGGAGATCGAGGATTTAGGAAAAGTAAGCAATAGATCGTTAGTACGCCATGAACTATGCGGCTTTGAGAGGACTGTACGTACTGCAATGCTTAAGTTTATACTGTATAAAAATACAGTACATACTGCAATACACTAAGCGAGCAGACAATGGCAAAAGACTCCCGTATCGAATGGACGCACCACACCTTCAATCCTTGGTGGGGCTGCGTGCGCGTGTCCGACGCATGTGATCATTGCTACGCCGAGACTTGGGCTAAGCGCCTTGGGGAAGATGTGTGGGGTGCGAAGTCAGAACGGCGCTTTTTCAGTGATGCTCACTGGAAAGAGCCGCTGAAGTGGGATCGTGAAGCCAAGGAGCGCAAGACACGGCGACGCGTATTCTGCGCGTCTATGGCCGATGTCTTTGAAAACCGCAAAGACTTGATTCCCCACCGCCTGCGCCTTTTGGAGCTAATTGCAGCCACGCCGCATCTGGATTGGTTGCTGTTGACAAAGCGGATTCATCTAGTACGGAAACAACTCCCGCCGAGCTACGAATTCCCCTCCAATGTTTGGCTTGGCGCGACGGTCGAGAACCAAGACTCAGCGAAAAAGCGTATCAAGTACCTGCTTGAATTCAGTTCGCCAGCGGTCCGCTTCCTTTCATGCGAACCGTTGCTCGGGCCCTTAAATTTGCGCCAATGGCTGCAGATCGAGGATGGAAAGCCTCGTGTCGACTGGGTGATTGCCGGAGGCGAATCCGGTCCAGGGGCTCGCCCCATGGAGCCGCAATGGCCAAAGGACTTGCAGGAGCAATGCGATGAGGCTGGGGTCGCGTTTCACTTCAAACAGTGGGGACATTGGGCACCTCTGGAACAGGCCACTGGGGTTATCACTGGAAAAACTCCA
Source organism: Comamonas sp. w2-DMI (assembly GCF_040187735.1). Lineage (NCBI taxonomy): Bacteria > Pseudomonadati > Pseudomonadota > Betaproteobacteria > Burkholderiales > Comamonadaceae > Comamonas > Comamonas sp. w2-DMI. Next base: position 16,520 of record NZ_JBANEL010000014.1, read on the forward strand.
ATTCATATCGTTCGACGTGACGGTTCAGAGATTAAACTAGCCGCAGTTGGAAAAGGTAAGGCAGGCCGCTCTTTGGGAGGACGCCATTGGGATCAATTCCCAAATACAGGAAATACTGTGTAGAGCTCATAAATTCAGTACCCGCAGAAAGGCTGGCTCTTGGCACGAAAGCACTACGATTGGGCGAATGGGCCCGCAGAGATCGATGCGCATAGCTTGACAAAGCATGAGGTGCTGGTTGATTACCTGATTCGGTATTTTGAGCAGCGAACGCTGAATGCCCGAGGTAGGGAGCGGCTGCGCATCACACTGATTGATGGGTTCTGTGGAGGTGGACTTTACACTCTCAAAGGGAAGGGAGATGAAGTTCTCGGTTCCCCACTTCGCATGCTGGGAGCTGTCGCCGAGGCCCGCGTACGCATCAATGCAGATCGCCGAAAGCCTATTGACTTGGATGTCCAGTATGTCTTCGTTGACAAGAACGCGAAGGCGCTTGCTCATCTGAAGCATGTTCTGCACGAGCGTGGTTATGGCGACGACATCGGTCGTTCCATCCATTTGATCCGTGATGATTTCATCTCTGCCTCGTCCTCTGTTTTGCAACTGGTGAGAGCGCACACCCCGCGTGCAAACACCGCGCTTTTCTTTCTCGATCAGTATGGCTACAGCGATGTACCAGCCACAGTGATTCAGCGCATATTTGCAGAATTACCAAAAAGCGAGGTAGTTCTGACGTTTCATGTCTCATCCTTCGCCACCTATACCAATGACACCTTTACGGACCAAATGTCTAGTAAGCTGGCCATTGACATTCGTACTGCTTTGGATGGCCGGTCAATAGAGCAGATCAAAGACGAGGACTCTGCCGACTGGCGCCGATTCATTCAAGCAGCGCTTTATCAGGCATTGGTGTTGAGGTGTGGCGCCGAGTATTTCACCCCTTTCTTTATACGCGGGGAAGGGGCTGGTCATGGTGAGTACTGGCTTGTCCATCTTTCAAGACATCCCAGGGCTCAGGATGTTATGAAGCAGGTGCACTGGGCGAAGCAGAATTGCTTTCTTCACTATGGTGGTCCCGGCTTGGATATGCTGGCTACTCAAATGATGGGCTTTCGCCAGGAGTTCAATGGCGGGTTTCGCTTTGACGACGTTGCCCATACCCATTCATTTGCTGCATTGACAACGCAACTTGCTGAGAACATCACCCAGCGTGGTCAGCCAATACAAATTGGGCAGCTTTACTCTTCTACTTGCAACACCTCACCTGGTACCTCTCGTATGTACAAAGATGTGCTTGAGAGGCTTGCTGCAGAGAAGGACATCCTCATTACTGGTGAGGACGGAAAGAAGCGGACGCATGCCCGATATATGCGTGATACGGATTGGATTGAACGCAACAATCAGTTCTCTCTTTTTGATGCGCCTAAGCGGGGTAACTGGTGAGTTTTCGCCTTGTTTGCGATGTAGATCCGCGACCGCATCTTCCTATCGAGCGTGGTCGAGCGGGTGAGGGAGTAGGCCGATGGGTGCCTGACATGAAGCACACCTATCTTGCCAAATATGTGGAAGGTACTCGTCGAGCACGTGAGAAGTACAGACAACGGGTATTTGTTGATCTGTTCTGCGGTCCAGGGCGTATCCAGGTCAAAGGCGAAACAATGACACGTCCAGGCGGCGCGCAAGTGGCATGGCAGCATTCTCTGCTTGACGACGTGGGGTTCACGTCTTGCCTTGTAGGTGACCTGGACGTAGCACGAGCATCCGCCTGTGCGGAGCGGTTGCGAGCCAGAGGGGCACCCGTCACCGTCTTTCCTGGTGCTGCGGAGAATACCGTTGGTCAAGTACTTGGCGTGATCCCAAGGAATGCGTTGTGTTTGGCCTACCTTGATCCCTATAACCTTCAATATCTTTCGTTCAATGTGATCGAAAAGTTGGCGCAGCTACCGCGTATCGATTTTGCAGTTCATTTCAGTACGATGGATCTGCGGCGTAATGTGCTGATGGAATACAACCCAGAGCGCGCGCGCTTTGACGCTGCGGCTCCCGGGTGGCGAGAACACATCGACCCGCTTGCATTTGTACGTGGGGATGCAGATGAAGCGTTCTTTGACTATTGGTGTGGGCTCGTGCGGGGGCTTGGATTTTCCATCAGCCATCGTATGCCACTGGTTCGCGATGATGGGAATCGGCCGTTGTATCACTTAGTATTCTTTAGCCGCCATGAGTTGCCAAACAGAATTTGGGGTGACGTGGCCCAAGGTCCCAACCGGGAGTTTGATTTTTAGCTTGTTGGCCACAACGCATGAGTCGAGAAGGACCTCCCCCTATGCGCTCTCTTTCTGACGAGGAGCGGCGCCACTATCGAGACGAGCTCAGAGCTGGACGCTACTCTGCGCTAGCAGACGCTGAAGGTTTCGATCAGATCTGTTTTGCACTAGAAGCACTGGGGCTTCGTCTATTGGGAAAGCAAGGCGATCTAGGACAGTATAAGGACCGAATCGGCAGCTATGCGCGCCACTCTCCAGTCTTGAAAGAACTTGCGGAGACGTATCCGGCAGGATTCAAGCCATTCGAAGCGCTTTACACGACAGTTCGTAAAGCACGCAATGACAACATGCATCTTGGCGCATATGCGCGCCATGCAACAACCGCGGCTATTGAGCTTTGCATAGGTCTCGAGGAGGCATTGATGGTGGGAGTGACGCCCCTTGTTGGGCACGTGATGGTCAAGCAGCCGATATCAGTGGAGCCTTGGCAGCCCGTGGCTCATGCGCGGCAGTTGATGCTTATGCATTCCTTTTCTTTTCTCCCGGTCCGGCATGAACAAGCGTGGTTCTTGCTATCTGAACTAGCCCTCGCTCGGTTCCTTAACTGCTCTCGGGAGGAAAGGGCAATACGTCTCGGCCTGTCGATTGCGGACGCGCTAGGGTGCCTCCCAGGCCTCGCGTTAACGCCAGTTGTAGAGAGCCGTCTACTGACGGTCAACACTCCTGTCGTGGACGTTCTTAGGGCCGGTCAGGCTGGCGATGGTCCAACGCTTTGGCTCGTTATTGACGAGGGGAAAAGGGAAAATTTGGTGGGTGTGTTATCGCCCTTCGAATTAATGTAGAGGGGGACGTTTTCATCACGCCATGGTCACCAAGCATTGAGGGGGCCGATCCATGCAAACAGTTGCAGGAGCGTCGGGGATAACATCAATATCGCAATGGCTGGTCGGCATACGTCTTTGCCCAGCCCTCGCTCTGAGCCCGGGGTCGCCATCGAAGGTGTTCGTCGATTACGTGCATATCAAGATCGTAATCCTTCCCAAATGCGAGCAAGTGGATAGGACGCTCCTAGTTTCCGTGCACAATGCCTGTAACAATTATTTGCGGCAGCAAGAGGATGCTAAGCATGGCGAGGCGAAAGAAGTCGGGGGCCGGAGGGGGCATTGGCGCAGTCGTCGTGGGGCTGCTGGTGTTACTGGTGGCCATTCCGCGCGAGGTCTGGATCGGGATTGGAGTGCTAGCCGCCATTGGCGTCGGCATCTATCTCTATCTGAAGTCCAAAGACAATGCGCAATCTCCCCCACAGGAGCCCGCTCGTCCGGCTCCTGCTGTTCCTCGTCCCGAGAGTCGCGCACCCGTTGTGCCGAGTCCCCCAGTTAGTTCTCGCGTGGCGAGCCGGCTCTCTGATGAGCAACAGCCTGTACCGGTCACGGCGAGCCCGGTGCCTGCCGCACCGTCGTTTCGCATTCCGGCCGCGCCCAAGCGCTTCGGTCCTGGCGCCTGGATCCCTGCCGGAGAAACGGTAGAAGTCGGTGGTGTCTCGATTTCGGGTGGCCTTGTCTATGTCGGTACGTCGTTGCCGACGCCCATGGGAGGCAATGATCCGTGTCTCATCGACCCGTCGAAGTCTGTTGCGTCGCATGGCGATTACACAGAGCGCCAGATGGGCTACTGGCCGAGCTACTCGGAGATTTCGCCTTCCGCCCGGCGAGCCTATCTGAATTGGCTGGCGGGCGGCAGGCAGGATCCCGAGGCGGATGTCGGGTACGTCTTCATCTTCTTCTACGGGTTGGAGCGTCGCGCCATTCTGGATGCTTCGAAGGACGATGCGGCCAAGGGCGATTGGCCCATGATCGCGGTGGAATTGCGCCGGCTGCTGGACATCTATGGCGCCAAGTCGGGCTCATTCCAAAGCTACGCCGGTTCACTGCTCGATTGGGTCTCGCTGGCCGAGCATCCCGAAAAAGCCTATCTCAAGCCCATTCCGAGTTTTCCCAAGACCTACGAGCTGCCGCTCTACATCCGTGTCGCCCTGGGGCAGGCGGCGGTGGATGGTGTGCCGGTGCCAGCGCAACTGGCACTGGCCTGGGCCAAGCTGGATCCGACCAGCTACCTGCGAACACCGGCAACGCGTTGCGCGGAGGAGTTCGACAAGCTGTTCGTATCCAAGTACCACGAGACGTTTGGGGAGGGCTTGGTTCTTCCCAGGAACAAGACCAAGATCAAGCTGGTGCATCGCCCAGCCTCTGCCGGCTTTCGCGGGTACACAGATTTAAGTCTGTCCTTTGGGAACACGCCCGACGTCACCGTCCTTACAGGGCCCATCAACAAGCTGCGCCAGGTTGTTGAGGCGGCCACGAAGGAACTGGAGCCGTTCAGCCGCTATGTGGGGCGGAACCCAGATTCCAGGCATGCGCTGGAGGGGCTGCTGCAATTGCCCGCCGCGTTGTGGCCCGAAGGTGCCCAGAAGGCCTTGCACGCCCTGAAAGCGCGTATGGGCGAGGGGATGATTGCCATGTCGTTCCAGGAACTGCTTAGCAGCCTGGATGCGAAGACGACGCTGACGAGGGACCGAACGCTGGCGTTGGCGCGAGCGCTCGAATCCTTGAACATCGGCATCGAGCCCGATGTCTTGGGTGGCGCCAAGCTGCCCAAGGCGGACGAGAAAGTCGTGCTGTTCTCCGTTCCGCCAGGAGAGGTCACCAGCCGATCGACGCCGGACTATCAAGCCGCCGCGTTGACGCTGGACTTGGCATCGGCCGTGGCTGCGGCTGATGGCGAGTTCAGTGTCGAGGAAATGGGGTATCTCCGGGCGCAGGTGCAGTCCTGGGCGCATCTCACGCCGAACCATGTCCGCAGGCTTCTGGCGCACCTGCGTCTGCTGATGACGACGCCGGCATCGCTGACCACGCTCAGAAAGAAGCTGGAGCCGCTGGACGCTGGCGCCAAGGAGACCATAGCCACCTTCATGGCCACGGTTGCGCAGTCCGATGGAAATGTGTCGCCGACAGAAGTGAAGATGCTGGAGAAGGTCTATAAGGCTCTCGGCGTCGAGCCCAAGAAGGTGTTTTCCGACGTGCATGCAGTGGCGGCGGGGGCGAAACCAACGGCGGCGACTGCCGCGAAGGTCGAGGAAACGGGGTTCAAGCTCGATCCTGCGCGCATTGCCGCCCTCCAGAAGGACACCGAGGCCGTATCGGCGCTGCTGTCGGGTATCTTCAAGGAAGAGAGTCCACCCGAGCCGGTGTTCGCCGAACCCGAGCCTGAAGGTGATGGGGAGCCGACGCCACCTGGACTGCTTGGCCTGGACGAGGCGCACAGTGCGCTCGCACGCCTGCTGCTGTCGCGGCCGGAGTGGACGAAGGACGAACTCGGCGATGTAGCAGCCGATCTGGACCTGATGCTCGACGGCGCCATTGAAACCCTCAATGAGGCGGCCTTCGACCTGCACGACGTACCGTTCACCGAGGGCGAGGATGTCGTGACTGTGAATCCTGAACTATTGGAGAAGCTGGAAGCATGAACGCACCGATCCGCCCCAGAGACCGTGATGCGGTCATCCAATCGTTGCGCGCGGGTGTCGTGCCCCGCAGCGGCCAGCACCTCATCCAAGTCGGCCGCGCCCGGGAAATCGAGACGCTGGTGGCCGACATCGCCCGCATCGCCGATGGGGGGTCGGCATTCCGCGTCGTCATTGGTGAGTACGGCGCTGGCAAGACCTTCTTTCTGAACCTGGTACGTGCCGTGGCATTGGAAAAGAAGCTCGTGGTGGCGACGGCCGACCTGAACCCGGATCGACGTCTTCACGCCAGCGGCGGCCAGGCCCGCTCCCTCTACGCCGAACTCATGCGCAACCTGTCGACCCGAACGAAACCGGATGGGGGTGCGTTGGCGGGCATCGTCGAGAAGTTCATCGCCACGACCAAGACGGAGGCCAAGGCGTCGGGCCAATCGACCGAGGCGCTCTTGCGCCAGAAGCTCGACCAATTGACTGAGCTGGTGAATGGCTACGATTTCGCGGATGTCATCGCGGCTTACTGTCGTGGCTATGAAGAGGGCAGCGAGAAGCTGAAGTCCGATGCCATCCGCTGGCTGCGGGGAGAGTTCGCCACCAAGACAGATGCCAGGCAGGCGCTCGGCGTGCGGAGCATCGTCGACGATTCCGAGGTCTATGACCAGCTCAAGCTTATGGCGCGCTTCGTGCGCCTGGCCGGCTTCGCAGGCCTGCTGGTCGGCCTGGATGAACTGGTCAATCTCTACAAGCTGGCCAACACGCAGGCCCGCAATGCGAATTACGAACAAATCCTGCGCATCCTCAACGACTCACTGCAAGGCACGGCCGTGGGCCTTGGGTTTGTCCTGGGCGGGACACCCGAATTTCTGCTGGACACCCGGCGGGGACTCTACAGCTATCCGGCCTTGCAGAGTCGCCTGGCGCAGAACACCTTCGCCTCGGATGGACTGGTCGACTTCAGCGGACCGGTGGTCCGGCTGTCGAGCCTTACGCCCGAGGACTTCTACGTCCTGCTGCAGAAGATTCGTTTCGTCTATGCCTTCGGCGAGGCCGAAAAGTTTCTCGTGCCGGACCAAGGTATCTTCAGCTTCATGGAGCATTGCTCCAAACGCATCGGCGATACGTATTTCCGAACGCCGCGGACGACCATCACAGCCTTCATCAACATGCTTGCCGTGCTCGAACAGAACCCTGGCGCGGCATGGCAGGACTTGCTGGGCGGCATAGAGGTCGCTGCAGACACCGGCGGTGTGGCCGATCAGCAGGTTGACGCGGACGACAGCGATGAATTCGCCTCGTTCAAGATGTGACGGTCTCGGCCTGAACACATGTCCGGCGACAGCGCTTCCTTCTTCCTGCTCGACGAGCGCATCCAGCGCTTCATATGGGCCGAAGGCTGGGAGTCGCTGAGAGATGCCCAGGAGGCAGCTATTCCGTTGATCGTCAAGGCGGACCGGGACGTCATCGTGGCAGCCGCCACGGCCGCCGGCAAGACGGAGGCGGCATTTCTGCCGGCGTTGACGCATCTGCTTCAGGCGGAGCCGATGGGGCTCATCGTCTACATCAGTCCGCTCAAAGCGCTCATCAACGACCAGTTTGGGCGCCTCGACCGACTGTGCGAGCAACTGGAGGTCCCCGTCTGGCCCTGGCATGGCGACATTTCTTCCTCGGCCAAGGCGCGCTTCCTGGCGAAACGGCAAGGGGTGTTGCTCATCACGCCGGAATCACTGGAGGCAATGTTGTGCCATCGCGGCACGTCAATCGGTGCAGTGTTCGACCGGCTGGCGTTCTGCGTTGTCGACGAGCTTCACGCCTTCATCGGTTCAGAGCGTGGCAAACAGCTTCAATCCCTGATGCACCGTATCGAGCGGGTCATCGGGCGCCAGGCGCCGCGCGTAGGTCTTTCGGCAACACTGGGCGACATGCGCCTGGCAGCCGATTTCCTGCGTCCGGGACAGGGAGTATCGGTCGCCCTGGTGGAGTCGAAATCTTCGCACAGTGAACTGAGAGTCCTGGTCAAAGGGTATGAGGAGCCCTTGGCCGTGCGCAATGAGGATGGCGACGAGGAGTTGGAATCCGTCACACCAGCGAAGATCGCCTTGCATCTTTTCCAGGGTTTGCGCGGCACGAACAACCTGGTCTTCCCGAACTCTCGCCGTGAGGTCGAGCGCTACACGCACCTTCTCAACAGACTGTGCGAGCAACAAAAGGTGCCGAACGAGTTCTGGCCGCACCACGGCAGCCTGTCTAAAGAGATACGGGCGGAGACTGAGGCTGCCCTGAAACAGAAGGAATTCCCTGCGACGGCCATCTGCACCAACACGCTAGAGCTGGGCATTGACATTGGCGCCGTCAAGAGTGTGGCCCAGATCGGCCCGCCGCCTTCGGTGGCCAGCTTGCGACAGCGCCTGGGGCGATCTGGCCGTCGTAAGGGAGAACCGGCCATCTTGCGAGGCTACAGCGTGGAGAACGCGCTTGGCGGGAAGCCCTCACTCGCCGACGAACTCCGGCTGGAGACGGTGAAGGTGACGGCGATGATCTCGCTGCTGCTGGAAGGCTGGTTTGAGCCACCCATGGCGCATGGCGTTCATCTGTCGACGCTGGTTCAACAAATGCTGTCCTATGTGGCGCAGAACGGTGGGGCTTCCATCGGGCAGCTCTATGCGATGTTCTGTGCTTCCGGAACTCCTTTTGTTGGGCTGGACAAAGGGGAGTTTGTTGAACTCGTTCGCCATCTCGGCCAGAAAGAACTGCTGATACAGGAGTCCAGCGGTCTCTTGCTGCATGGCTGTATCGGCGAGAAGTTCGTCAACCATTACACGTTCTATGCCGCGTTTGCCGCTGTTGAGGAGTTTCGCATTGTCTGCGGCGGGAAAACGCTCGGCACTTTGCCGGTATCGCAGATGCTCAGTGTGGGCCAGCGCATTCTGTTTGCCGGCAGGACCTGGCTGGTGGAAGACATCGACGAGGAGCAAAAAACCATATTTGTCGTCCGCTCTGGTGGCGGAGCGCCGCCGTTGTTTTCGGGTGGAGCAGGGCGCACGCACACGCGCGTTCACCAGCGAATGCGCCAATTGTTCGAGTCCTCCGAGGTGCCGCCGTTTCTGGATGAAGTGGCTAAGCGGTTCCTGACCGAGGGCCGAGCGAACTACGCCGAACGAAACTTGGCGAATGACTTCGTGATTGACCAGGGGCGGGATGTAGTGCTTCTGACCTGGCTCGGGGATGCGGCCAACGAAGCGCTGGCTTGCCTGCTCCGCCGGCGAGGCTATTCGGCCAATGCGGCCGGCCCGGGCATCGAAGTCGCTAAGGGAGCTTCGGGTATCGAGAGCATCGTCGATGCCCTTATCGATGCGGCGGTGGATGAGCCTCCGCCGCTCGACATGCTTCTGGCCGATGTCCGCAACCTACAGCGCGAGAAGTGGGATTGGGCGTTGCCCGATGAACTTCTGCGCAAGGCGTATGCAAGTCTGTACCTGAACCTTGAAGAGGCTCTCTCTTGGGCGAGGGCACTTCCTGGTGATCACGCATTCCATAGCCGTCAGTCACCGTTGAGTCGGGTGGATGAGGGTGGCGCGGCTAGTGCAGCGTAGCAGTCGTTTAGTTGCATTTCAGATATTTTGCGTTTACCTGAATCCCGAGTAGCGGCGATGCCGCAAGAGTTCTGACCGCGTTCCGCTGATGCCGTCTTGGGCGGGACCGAGTAGGCAGCAAGGGCACTCGGGGTGGTGCCGTAAGCGAGAGAAAACTCGATCGTTCCAAGGCTGAATGAACCGCGCTAAGATATATCGTGATTGACAATCGGGTCGAAAGTGTCAATGCGCCGCCAATCGGGCCATCTCCCGCGCCAGCAAAAGGTGTCCGATGCAGACGGTAAAAGCGACGGTAAGGCCCCATTTCGATCACCGCAAATCCCTTTAACCATGAGGACTTGCGAGTCTCATTGATGACCGAGTGGGAGTGATCTTGAAGCCGGTGGCATAGCCCGCGGCAAGAACAACCAAGCACTTTTAGCCCGCATCACTGCGGGCTTTTGCTTTTCAGCGCTGATTGAGATTAAGGAGAACCGGAAGGAAATACTGGCGTCACCGCACGGGACGCGCTTCGGAAGAATCTGTCTGTATGGGCTTGTCATACAGCTTGCTGCAGGACATGCTGATCAGGGACGTTGCAAGATTGCTTCGAGTCTCCTTGCCTTTTGCCACCAGGCATTCGAAACCCGTGCCGTATGAGGAAGGAGTCCGGCCCGATCCTTGGGGCACGGCCTGCATGCCGCCAGGATATTCTTTGGCACAGCCCAGCCGTACCAGCTGAGCCGCAGCGTCATCCGTTGCATGAGAGGCTTTGTCAAGCAGGCAAGTGGCGTAGTTCGCCGCGATCGCTTGGTTCGCCAAAACACTCAGTACAAAAAAAATCCACACAGGTTTTTGTGGTGACCTGCCGACAAGTTTGGCGCATTGCGGCATAGGCAAAGTCGTGCATGGCAGCTCCCTTGGCTGTATCAAATGCAAAATCTATCGACATTCAATGTCAATAGTATTTCGATTTAAAGGCCAAAGGATCAAGGCATCAAGTCTGATTTCAAAGGCATCGCGATGCGGTGGGTATTGGCGGCGCGGCCGCATACCTGCGCTGCCTGGAAATGCCTTGTGGAAAAGTCGCAGGCAGAGGCTCTTCCCTTCAATCACCAGCAGGGTGCCGTGACCTCGTGGGAAAGCCCAGGGCTGAAAACGTGGCGGTGGGCACCAAGGCGAGGCCTGCTTTGCTGGCTGCTGCGGAATTCGCTTCATCTTCCCTACCTCGCTAAGGTTCTTGTGTTTGATGGTAGAAGCGATGGGTAGCCTGGAATGGCTGCTGCAGTTTCACTGCACCGAACGGGCGCTTCGCTTGTGATGTGACGAGGACCATGCCGCAGAGCTTTACGGCTTCATTCCTCATTTCACTTTCCGACTCCGGTCTGCATTGCAGAGGAAGGCAAAAAGCGAGCGTGCTGTGCGCGCACCTTACACGCGCCGGGCCGGTCAAGCGGCTGATGGAGCGTGGAGTGGCGGCGCAGAACGTGCTTGCCAAAAAGCCGACAAGCGGGCCTGCCGCGTCCGCAGCCAGGGTAACAAGCGGGGTATTGCGGCTCCGTGCCGCTTTGACTACGGGAGCATGACGTGGCCAATTTGCAGGAAAAAAGCGGAAAGAACATTTCCAGTCCGTTGCTGGTTTTTTCCCCTCATCTTGACGATGCGGTATTTTCATGTGGTGAACTGATGGCCCGGTGTCCCGGTGCTTCGGTGGCCACGGTATTTGCTGCCGCACCATCCGGCTTTCCATCGCTGACAGGATGGGATAAGGCTTGTGGTTTCAAAAGTGCACAGGAAGCGGTTTTTTGCCGCAGGGAGGAAGACCTTCGTGCGCTGGCCGTACTGAAGGCCAGGCCGTCCTGGATGGATTTCTGCGATGACCAATACCAGGCTTCCCCATCATTTGCAGAGCTGTCTCACGCGGTGGATGAGATATTGCGCATCCATGCAACTTACGCTGTCCTACTGCCGGCCGGGCTTTTCCATGCCGATCATTTGCGGTTGCACGACGCATTGCTGTCGTTGCACGCCCGATATTCGGAAAGGACATGGATCATGTACGAAGATGCGCTTTACCGCCGCATCCCCGGCCTGCTGCAGCGTCGGCTTGCCACCTTGCATTCAGCCGGGTTTTGCGCCACGCCGCTTTCCATGCCGCAGGATATGGACGCACGAGAGCTCAAGCGGCAGGCTGTCTGCTGCTATGCCAGCCAGGTGCGTGCCCTGGACAAGGCGGCCAACGGCCATGCCGACGCCTGCGCACCGGAAGGCTATTGGTTGCTGGAGACCGGTCTTGCGAGTGAAGGAGGAGCGAGGTGATGGACAGGCAACAGCATGTGGAACTCATGCGGCGTATTGCCGTGGTCGTTCTTACCTATAACCGCGCTGGCGAACTGCGCCGCACGCTGGATAAACTGCTGGCGCTGCCGGTGTCTCCGGCTATTGTCGTCGTTGACAACGGTTCGACCGACGGCACAGCGCAAATGATGCACTCATGCTTTGCGAAGGTCCGATACATCCGGCAGGCGCGGAATCTCGGAGCGGCAGCGCGCAATGCCGGTGTTCTGGCCGTAGAGACGCCTTACGTGGCTTTTTGCGATGACGATACCTGGTGGGCAGCGGGGGCACTCGAACGTGCAGTCGCGCTGCTGGATGCCTATCCACATGTCTCAGTCCTTTGTGCACGCGTGCTGGTCGGGATCGAGGAGCGCGAGGATCCCACTTGCACGGCCATGGCAAAAAGCCCCTTGCCATGTGAGCAGTTGCCAGGGCCGGCCCTGTTGGGCTTTCTGGCAGGGGCGTCGGTGATGCGCCGCGATGCCTTTCTGGAAGCGGGCGGCTATGAACCTCGGCTTTTCATCGGTGGTGAAGAGGGATTGCTTGCATTGGACATGGCCGCCGGAGGGTGGAAGATGGCCTATGTTCCTGAGCTCATCGTTCATCACCATCCTTCTTCGCTGCGTGACAGCAGCACGCGCAACAAGCACCTTGCGCGCAATGCCTTATGGGTTTGCTGGATGAGATTGCCCTATGGTGCGGCGTTGCGCCAGTCCTGGCGCATTCTGCGCGAGGCGTCGCGCAGCGGGATATTGAAGCCGGTCCTTGCCGAGGCTCTGAGCGGAATCCCGTGGGCCTTGAAGCACCGGCGCAGGGTACCGCCGCAGGTGGCTCGATGGCATCAGTGGTTGCATGGCTGATCCGGAAATGTCTGCAAGGCGCGCTGCAGCGCGAAACGGGCCCAGTCACCCTTCTGATGCCGAAAGCCTTTCAGCGAAGGCCTTTTCGCGGGCGGTACCGCCCTGTTCGGCTGAGCGATGAGAAAGCGACAGCAATAAAAAGGAGGCCAAGGCCTCCTTTCTGCGGTCATTCCTGCAAACGTCTATGAAACGGCGCCAATTCCCAGCACTGCCAGCACCACAAAGACGATGGCAATGATGATGAAGATGCCGAACAGGACCTTGGCAACACCGGCCGCGCCACTTGCAATGCCGGTAAAGCCGAACAGGCCGGCAATGAGTGAGATGACTGCAAAGATGATCGCCCATTTCAGCATGAGTACCTCCTGTGGTTCGTATTGGAGAGATGAAGGCAGTATCCCAACTCTTCTATCAACCGGTGCCGTGAAGAAAGAGAATGGCTTTGTGCCTTTCCGCGACGTTTCCAAGAGTCTCAAGAATCACCGGATGGCGCTGTAGGAGAGGAGACGTAACACTTGTCCCCAGGGGAAGGCGTGGCCTTACAAGCTCTGGTGGAGTAAAGGAGATTGCTTGCAGCGCCGCTTCTTGCATTGAGGGCGTCATCGCAAGTTGCAATTGCGTTGCGTGCCGGCAGCGTGTTTTCCATGTCCGACACGAGCGCATGAACGTTGGTACGCGTATGTCTTTGCCATCGCATACGGTGCGAGGGAATGGGCAAGGCGCTTGGCAATCCTGTATGTCCGCGCCGACAGGCTGACAGGGCATATTGCAGCTTGCAGTTCTGCCCGGACCAGCTAACACTCGATGCCTGCGCAACCTGCATATCTGACAGCGTGGCCTGAGTGTGATGCATCAACGGGAGAATTTTTTGCACCCTGAAGCTGGATTCGGTTTTTTGCCCGAGCGTGGCGAAATGGCACAGCGCATCAGGGCATTTGATTGGAGAGCAACGTCGCTGGGAAAGCCGGAGCAATGGCCTGAAAATCTGCGGACTTCGTTAAGCCTGTGTCTGAGCTCGCGTTTTCCCATTCTCATCTGGTGGGGTCCCGATATGCGGGTGCTCTACAACGATGCCTACATACCTTTTCTGGGGACCACCAAGCATCCTGCTGCATTGGGTCAGCCGGGAGCGCAGTGCTGGAGTGAGATCTGGGGTGGCATCGGCCCCATGCTGGAAAGCGTTTACCGCACCGGCGAAGCGACCTGGTCGCAGGATGAACAGTACTTCTTCGACCGAGCGCTCCCGCGCGAGGAGGTGTATGTCACTTTCACCTACGGTCCGATTCTGTCCACCGACGGCATAACCGTTGAAGGGGTGTTCTGTCCCTGTACCGAGACTACCGAAAAAATCCTTGGTGCCCGGCGGCTGGAAACTTTGCGTCGGCTCGGCCTTCGGTCTACCGAAGCGCGCGGTGTGCAGCAAGCCTGCGAAAAGATATGCGATGTGCTCGCCGAGAGCCGGCATGACGTGCCTTTTGTGCTCATATACCGTTGCTGCGTGGAAAAGGAGGACTATGAGCTACAGGCAGCTGCCGGTTTGGAGCCGTGGCAGGCGACGGGCATGGCCGCCTGGCCGTTCAAGCAGGCCATAGACAGCCAGCAGGCCGTCAATGTGGACTTGCTCCTGATGGGGCAGCAGTTGCCGGGCGCGCCCTGGCCCGAATGTGCGAGCTGGGCGCGCGTAGTGCCGCTCAACTGGGCCGATGACGGAAAGATCAACGGCTTCATGGTGCTGGGGGTCAGTCCGCGCCGCCCGCTGGATGCTGGCTATTGCGCATTCCTCGACCTGGTTGCCAGCCATTCCGCAGCGCAGCTACGGCAGGTTTGGCGGGTGCAGGCAATGGCGGAGCTGGACCGGGCGAAAACCGTGTTCTTTTCCAATGTCAGCCACGAATTCCGTACGCCGCTCACGCTCATGCTGGGGCCGCTGGAAGATGCCATTCATGCGCCCGGCGGCGAACTGCAGCCTGGACAAACGGTATTGCTTCACCGCAATGCCCTGCGCTTGCAAAAGCTTGTCAATACCTTGCTCGATTTCTCTCGTGTCGAAGCGCAGCGTTTGGAAGCAAGCTTCGAACCCGTGGATCTGAAGGTGCTGACCGAGGAGCTTGCCGGAGTCTTCCGGTCGGCCATTGAAGATGCCGGGCTGCAGCTGTATGTACGGTGTGAATCGCTGCCCGAGCTCCTGTATGTGGACCGGGACATGTACGAGAAGATCGTGCTGAACCTGATCTCCAACGCCTTCAAGTTCACGCTGCAAGGCTGTATCGAGGTGGTTCTGGAGGATGCTGGCGAGCATGTGGAGCTTCGGGTCAGCGACACAGGCTGTGGTATTGCGGATGAAAACCTGCCTCGTGTCTTCGAGCGCTTTTATCGCATCGAAGGCCAGGCTGCGCGTACGCACGAAGGTACCGGCATCGGCTTGGCTTTGGTGCAGGAGCTTGTGCGTCTGCATGCCGGCAGCCTGCAGGTACACAGCCAGCTGGCCCAGGGCAGCACCTTCACTGTCAGGCTTCGCAAGGGATGCCAGCATCTGCCCGGCGAGTGCATCCGCACGGTGCCCATGCTGTCGCCAACTACCTTGAAGGGACAGCACTATCTGCAGGAGGCATTGCGCTGGCTGCCATCGGCATTGCCCGCAGGCAAGGCGGGCAGTGCGCCCGGAAGAGGCGATGCCCAGCTGTCCCGCGATGCACGTGCCCGTATTGTCTGTGCAGATGACAACGCCGACATGCGTGAATACCTGCAAGACCTGCTCGCTGCGTTCTACGAAGTGGAAGCAGTATCGGACGGGTTGCAGGCCCTTGAATTGATACGACAGCGTCCGCCCCAATTGGTGATTGCCGATGTCATGATGCCCGGCCTCGATGGCTTCGGCCTGCTGCAGGCCCTGCGCAACAATGCGCTGACCCGGAATGTGCCCGTGCTCCTGCTTTCAGCGCGTGCCGGAGAAGAGGCTCAGATTGAAGGCATACATTCAGGGGCGGATGACTATCTGATCAAACCGTTTTCGTCGCGCGAGCTTCTTGCCCGAGTGAAAGCGCAATTGCGCCTGGCCAGCCTGCGCGAGCAGACCAATGCCGCACTCCGTGCCAATGAAAGGCGACTGAGAGCCATCATCGAGCAGCTGCCTGCCGGAGTCGGCGTCTCCGATCTCGATGGAAGATGGGTGCTGACCAATACACTGATGGAGCGCTTTGCTCCAGGCGTCATGCCCTCTACCTTGCCGGATGCCGAGCACCACTGGTCCAGCTGGGATGCACATGGTATTGCCGTTCCTCGGGAAAACTGGCCTGGCCGGCGCGCGCTGCGCGGCGAAATGGTCCTGCCTGGCATGGAGATGCTCCATCACCCGGAGCCGGACAAGGAGCAATGGGTGCGCATGAGTGCGGCTCCCTTGATTGACGACAGCGGCAATGTGGTGGGTGCCTGTTCGATCATCCAGGACATACATCAGCTCAAGCAGGCGGAGCAGGAGTTGCGCAATGCGGATCGCCGCAAGAATGAATTCCTTGCCGTGCTCGCGCACGAGCTGCGCAATCCGCTGGCTCCGATCATGAACGGCCTGGAACTGTTGCGTCTGGCCGATGGAGATGCCGACAAGTTAAGGCTTAGCCATGTGGTGCTGGAGCGGCAGGTCAACCATATGGCGCGGCTCGTCGACGACTTGCTGGATATATCGCGCATCACGGTGGGAAAGATCCAGTTGCACAAGGAAGTGGTGGATGCCACGCAGATTGTCCGGCATGCCGTTGAGGCCAGCCGCAACCTGATCGAGTCCCGTGGGCACCAGCTCATCCTGAAAATGCCGCAAGAAGGCATTGTGCTCTATGCGGATGCTGTCCGCCTTACCCAGGTCATCGTCAATCTACTGAACAATGCAGCCAAGTACACGCCTGACGCGGGCGCGATTGTGGTGACGGCGCACGTGGAACCGGATCATGCCATCCTGTGCATCAGCGATAGCGGCATCGGTATTCCAAGCGATCAGCTGGCCGGGATTTTCGAGATGTTCACACAGGTGGAGCTGCCGGATCACCTTGGCAAGGGCGGTCTGGGAGTGGGGCTCACGCTGGCCAGAACCTTGGTGGAACTGCATGGCGGCAGCATCGAAGCGCGCAGTGCTGGAGTGGGGCAAGGCAGCCAGTTCCTGATCCGGCTGCCCCTGTACGAGCTTTCCGCCATACCAGTGAATGAGAACTCGCAGGCAAGCGACGGCACACCATCACGGATCAGACGCGTGCTCATTGTCGATGACAACCGCGATGCCGCTGAAATTCTGGCCATGCTGCTCGACGAATTTGGCGCGGACACCCAGACAGCACATGATGGACTTGGAGCCATTGAACTGGCGCAGACCTGGATTCCGGATGTGGTCCTGCTGGATATAGGATTGCCTGGCATGAACGGCTTTGAAGTTGCAGAAGTGCTGCGCTCCGATCCGAAGTTCGACCGGACGGCACTCATTGCTGTCACAGGGTGGGCGCAAAGCCAGTTGCATCAGAGCTTCAGCGAGGCGGGCTTCCAGCACCATCTGGTGAAGCCGGTGAAGGCGGAAGCACTTGAGAGAATCCTGCTTCAACTCTCCATCCCGCAAAGCCAGGATTCTTCCGTGCATTGAATTCCTGCTATGCATGGCGCTGAAGCACCTTGGCGCCTTGCCTTCAGAAGCTGAGCTCTGTCTGATGGAGAAGCCTCCTCTCTGTTCACCGCCCACATTCTCTCCACGGACGCTCCATACATCAGAAGTGGTGGATGCCGTGGCTTGGCCTTGCGGTTTTCATGAACGTCGCAAAAAGCCCAGCGTCGGCTGGGCTCGAGGCTCATGTACGGCTATTCACTTGGCCGTCTTGTTGCATGCGTCATCGCGGCTCTTCTCATCAGGCAGATTGATGGTTCCCGAAAGTTCGACGGAGTTGTTGCTGCCGTCCTTTGCCAGGAGGTTGCTGAAAGTGATGGTGCCGGTCGTCAGGTTGACCTTGGCCTTGCCCAGGTTGCCACCGTCCTTGACAAAGTTGAAGGTGGTGTCCCGGATCTTGATGTGATCGCCATTCAGTGGAGGGGTGCTGCTGCCGTTGGAGTAGGCATAGCGTATGTCGCCGCTCATGGCCAGGGTTCTATCACCCACAAGCTTGCTGAAGTTGTCGAAGTTGAATGCACATTCATCGGGGCCGACTTTTCCGTCGCCGGTGTCTTTGACGCCAGTCAGTCCCACGTTGCCGCTTCCATACCAGCCGTTCAGGGTGGTGTCAGTGGCATTGGAGATGCTGAGAATCCCGATATTGCCGGAAGGCTCGGGATCGTCGTCATTGCCGCCGCCGCAAGCGGCAAGTGCAAGCGTGGCGCCGAAAACTGCTGCATAGAAGAACTTTCGCTTTGTCCAATGGATTTTGCTCATTGTCTGCTCCTGATGGGGCTGCCTGTGTGAGTGATATGTGCAAGTGGCTACTTCCACGCGGCACCAATCAATGGTCCCAAATACCTCTTTCCTTGTGAAATCGAAAAATTGGACAATGTTTGCCGGCCAACATGGCAAATGGCTGAGGACGCAGTCCTACGATGGCGTAGTGTTAGGTAGATAGTTGCTTCCATGGTTTGAGAAGAGAAGCTCTATGAAGAAATCATGCCAACGGTTTCCGCATTGCTGCAGTCCGGAAATGTCGGCTGGAAGCAGCTTGGCTTTCGCAGATGGTGATGGACCTACCCATCACTTTTCATTGAATTTCTGGAAATCCATTGCAAGCGAAGAACACTGTCGAGAGAGCGTCAGGCTTTGAACTTCTTGACGGATGGCATTGCCGCTGATGCCTGGCTGGGATTGCCCTGCATCGTTGCCATGGCGGCTTCGCCGATATAGCAGTGGAGCCTTGCTTCAGTCATATTGGAAAGACAGGCCTTGCCATAGACATCACTTGTGACAGCGAACCATCTGCCCAGCGGAAGAAGTCCGGAAGCCGAATTGCACTAGGCAGATGGCTTCAGAAAGATGAAAAGGGACCGGGGTGGGCGTCTACGCGTCAAGCAAAAATGATGCGCAGCCATTGATGAATTGCTGTTATGAAAGTTTCATTTTCAAAGGTTCATGAGTTTTTTTCATGGGTTCAGTAAATTTATTGGAATAATCAATATTTTTTAATATATTGACTTTTGAAAAATGAAGAGTATGAAAACCAGCAGAAACAATAAGAAAAAGAAGAACTGTCTATGCTGGCTGTTTTCTCTTTTATCGTATTTTTTGTTTTTCGGAAATTTACGCAGGCATGGTCTTTGGGTGCGTGTCCTGCTCCATGAACATGGCTTTTTTTTGATCATGGCACAGTAATATTTCTGTGGAATGGAAAAATTTCTGCAAGAATTTCCTACATTCTTTAGAAACTGAATAATTTTTATTTGCTTGTCCGAGGTTTGGGTAGTTCAGCAGCGATCGGCCGGCCTTTCGGCTGGTTGGTAATTTCCCTTTGTCTTTGCTCTGGTGCAGACTTTCTCTCTTGGTCTGCAATGATGACGCCATGCTTGGCAGTCTTGCTTTTGGAGGAAATATTTCTTTCCATGATGCGCCTCGACATCTTTCATGTTTGCTGGTGACTGTGCACGTTTGGGTCCATGTATGCCGCACCATTGCGGCAATATTCATGCCAGTCATCCTGAACGACATGGTGCAGAGAGGAATATGTGGATGTTGCTTCTCCGGCGAACAAGAATTTTTATGGTCGATGGAATAAGAAGATCTGAATCAGGAATGCCGATTGCCTGACAGGTTTTTTAAACTCATGGGAGCATGAAATGCGCTCTGATCTATTCAAGATGAAAGAAAAGGCGGAGTACAAGACCGCAATAGCTACACCAGTTCTATGCATGGCATTGTTGCTGGGCTTTCCAGCCGCTGCGCAGCCCGCCGTCATCGATGGAACAACGGGTCAAAGGACCGAGACAACCCGTCCGCAGACAGGAAGTGAAAACGGGGCCGTTGCAACCCAGCAGAAGCTTGCTCACAAGGATGTGGCATTCCTCAAGCAGGCTGCGGAAAACAATCATGCAGAGATAGAAAGTAGCCGGCTTGCCGTACAGAAATCCTCGGATAACCGGATCAAGACATTTGCTCAGCAAATGATAGAAGACCATGGAAAAACTGCAGAAGAGCTGAATCGGCTGGCTGCAGCCAAGGGGGTTGATTTACCGGAAGGGCCCTCCGTGCTGCAAAAGGCCAAGATCAAGTTGCTGGGTTCTGCAGAGGGCTCGAATTTTGATCATCTCTACAGTGAAAACATGGGAATTACAGCCCATAGGGAAACATTGGAGCTCTTCCAGAAGGCGATGGACAATGTGAAAGATGATGAAGTCAAGGACTTCGTTGCCAAGACCTTGCCAACCTTGCGTCATCATCTTGAAATGGCACGCCAGCTGCCCGGGAACAGTCCTGGAAATGGAAAACGTCGTTAATGACTCTTAAGTCAAAGAGTTTGACGGCTTTCGTTTCTTTAAGCTATCTTTGCTCGCATAGTGATTGAACGCCGTCAAGCGCTGGCCTGGATATCACTTCAGGCCGGCTTTTCTTTGCCAGCGATACAGCTGGCGAGCAGGAATTGGCTGCGAGATGCTCCGAGATGCATTTGAAGGTGAAAAGGAAGGTCCATGGCCCAAGACGACACTGCGCAGAACCCGGCACGGCGTGCTTTCTTCCGGAAATCCTTGCCCATCATTCCAGTCACGGCGCTTGCAGCAGCAGGCGGAGCTGCCACGCTGGCCAATACAGAGCATAACCATCTGCCTCCAGTGCCAGGGCCTGCCGTGGATATGGCCATGGCGGATGCTGCACGCTACCGGCCCAGTTTCTTCAGTGCCGATGAATATCGGTTTCTGCAGTCGGCCGTGGCACGGCTCATACCCCAGGACGACCTCGGCCCGGGCGCGCTCGAAGCAGGTGTTCCGGAATTCATCGACCGCCAGATGGGCACCGCGTACGCGGCCGGCAGCCTCTGGTACATGCAGGGACCGTTCGACCCCAATGCGTTACCCGAGCTCGGCTACCAGCTCAAGCTCAGTCCCCGGGAGGTCTACCGGCTGGGCATCGCCGCGGCCGACCGGTGGAGCGAAAAGAACCTCGGCAAGAAGTTTGCCGAACTCTCCGCTACCGACCAGGACAAGGCGCTGGCCGCCATGGAGCACGGTATCGAGGATTTCGAGGGCCTGCCTTCCAAGACCTTTTTTTTCGATGCTCTGGACGAATACACGCGAAGGATTCTTCAGCGACCCGCTGCATGGCGGCAACAAGGGCATGGTCGGCTGGAAGCTCATAGGCTTTCCTGGCGCACGTGCCGATTTCATGGACTGGGTGGAGCGTGACGAGAAGTATCCGTTCCCGCCGGTGTCTATCCATGGCCAGCGAGGGTGAGAAGAGATGGCAAAGACAATGAAGAAGACCGACGTGGTGGTCATCGGCTTTGGCTGGACGGGCGCCATCATGTCCAAGGAACTGACCGAGGCCGGCCTCAATGTGGTCGCGCTGGAACGCGGTCCGGCGCGGGATACCGATCCCGACGGTGTTTACCCCCAGACCATGGACGAGCTGACCTACAACTCGCGCAAGAAACTGTTCGTCGATGTCTCCAAGGAAACCGTCACCATCCGCCATACCGTAAACGACGTGGCCCTACCCAATCGGCAACTGGGCGCCTTCCTGCCCGGCACGGGCGTGGGCGGGGCAGGACTGCACTGGTCGGGCGTGCATTTCCGGGTGGATCCGGTGGAGTTGCGCCTGCGCAGCCATTACGAGGAGCGCTACGGCAGGAACTTCATTCCGGAAGGCATGACCATCCAGGATTTCGGGGTGAGCTACGAGGAACTGGAGCCGTATTTCGATTTTGCCGAAAAGGTGTTCGGCACCTCGGGCACCGCCTGGACGGTCAAGGGGCAGAAGGTCGGCGAGGGCAAAGGCGGCAATCCTTTCGCTCCGGATCGCTCCAGCGATTTTCCGCTGCCCGCGCAAAAGAACACGGTCTCCGCCATGTTGTTTGCCAAGGCGGCCGAGTCCGTTGGCTACCATCCGTACAACATGCCGTCGGCCAACACTTCCGGGCCCTACACCAACCCCTACGGCGCGCAGATGGGCCCCTGCAATTTCTGCGGTTTTTGCAGCGGCTACGCCTGCTACATGTATTCCAAGGCTTCGCCGAACGTGAACATCCTGCCCGCGCTGCGCATGGATCCGCGTTTCGAGCTGCGCACGCTGTGCCAGGCCACGCGCATCAACCTGGCCGAAGACGGCAAGACCGCCACGGGCGTGACCTATATGGATGCCTCGGGCCAGGAAGTGTTCCAGCCTGCCGATATCGTGGCCGTGTGCAGCTTCCAGTTCAACAATGTGCGCATGCTGCTGCTGTCGGGCATCGGCAAGCCTTATGACCCGGTGAGCAACACCGGTGTGGTGGGGCGCAACTTCGCGTTCCAGAACATGGCGACCATCAAGGTCTTCTTCGACAAGGGCCAGCACTATACGAATACCTTCGTGGGAGCGGGCGGCAACGGTGTTGCGGTGGATGACTTCAACGCCGACAACTTCGACCATGGGCCGCACGGGTTTGTGGGCGGCTCGCCATTCTGGGTCAACCAGGCCGGCACCAAGCCCATTGCCGCCTCCGTCACGCCGCCAGGCACGCCGGGCTGGGGCAGCGCCTGGAAAGCCGCCACGGCCCAGTATTACGCCCACCATGTGTCCATGGATTCGCACGGCGCCCACCAGAGCTACCGCGCCAACTACCTGAGCCTGGATCCTACCTACAAGGATGCCTACGGCAACCCGCTGCTGCGCATGACCTTCGACTGGCAGCCCAACGACATCAAGATGAACCTCTTCATGCAGGAAAAATTGGGGCTGCTCGCCAAGGCCATGGGGGGCAAGGCCATGGGCGTGTACGGCAAGAAGGAGGGCACGCGCTTCGATACCAACAGCTATCAGACCACGCACCTGAACGGCGGGGCCATCATGGGCACCGACCCGGCGACCAGTGTCGTGAACCGCTACCTGCAATCCTGGGATGTGCACAACGTCTTTGTTCTTGGCGCGTCGGCCTTTCCGCAGGGGCTGGGGTACAACCCCACGGGCCTGGTCGCTGCGCTGGCCTACTGGTCGGCGCGGGCAATCCGCGAGCAGTACCTCAAGAGCCCAGGCGCCTTGATCAAGGCATGAGGAGCACGCAATGAAGACAAGCCGCAAGAACTCCGTCCTGCCTGTTACGCTGCTTGCCGGCATGGTGCTGCTGGCGGGCGCCGTTGGCCTGGCCCATGGCCAGAAAGGCGATGCGCCAAAAAGCTCTGCCGCGCCGCTCGCGCATATTGCCAACGGCATGGGGCGCGATCCGCAGCCCATGGTGACTGCACAACCCCATGCGCTGCCTGCCGGAGCGCCGGCTCCCGGTGCCGATGCCGTGAGCCGCGGCGCATATCTGGCCCGTGCAGGCGATTGCGTGGCCTGCCATACGGCACCGGGTGGCCAGCCATTCGCGGGAGGGCTGCCCATGTCCTCGCCCTTAGGCACCATCTACAGCTCCAACATCACGCCCGACGCCAGGACCGGCATCGGGGGCTACAGCTTCGAGGATTTCGACCGGGCGGTGCGCCATGGCGTGGCCAAAGGCAAGGGCAGCCTGTATCCGGCCATGCCCTATCCCTCGTATGCACGTGTGAGCGAGCAGGACATGAAGGACCTGTTCGCCTACTTCCAGAGCCTGTCGCCAGTGGAGCACGCGGTGCCGGGCAACGACATTCCTTGGCCTTTGTCCATGCGCTGGCCGCTGGCCGTCTGGCGCGGCATGTTTGCACCCGACGCGGACAAGGTACAGCTGAAACAGGCTCCCGCCATTGCAGCGCAAGGCACTCCGGAGGCCGATGTGAAAGCTCGTGGAGCCTATCTGGTTGAAGGGCTGGGGCACTGCGGCGCCTGCCATACGCCGCGGGCCTTCACCATGCAGGAAAAAGGCCTTGCTGCAGCCGATGCACAGTTTCTGGCGGGGGGGGCCACCATGGACGGCTGGGTCGCGAAAAGCCTGCGCACGGGCGGCAGCGACGGGCTGGTGCGCTGGAGCGATGAGGACATCGTGGCCCTGCTCAAGACCGGCCGCAACCGGCACAGCGCCGTGTTCGGCGGCATGGCCGACGTAGTCAGCCACAGCACGCAGCACATGACTGACGGGGATCTGCACGCCATTGCGGCCTACCTCAAGGCCCTTCCTGCGGATGGCGCTGCTAGCACTTACACCTACAACACGGCTACGGCCGAGGCGCTATGGAAGGGCAACGACAGCCAGCGCGGCGCGGCGTTGTACGTGGACAGCTGCGCCGCGTGCCATCGCACCGACGGACGGGGTTACCAGGAAGTCTTTCCGGCCCTGGCCGGCAACAGCGCCGTGCTTTCCGCAGACCCGCACAACCTGGTGGCCATCATTCTCAACGGCCACCAAGTGCCGGCCACGGCCACGCGGCCTTCGACTTTCACCATGCCCGCATTCGGCTGGCGCCTGAATGATGCCCAGGTGGCGGATCTGGCCAGCTTTGTGCGTTCGAGCTGGGGCAATGCGTCCGCAGCCGTCAGTGCGGACCAGGTGGCAAAGCAGCGCAAGAGCACGCCGCACGGAAACTAGCTGTCCATGCTGCTGGCGGGAGCGGGGATTGCCGGTCCTCGCTCTCGAAACCATGAAGGAAGCAGCATGAACCAAGAGCAGAAAACCTCTGGCGCACGCCAGGACACCGTTGCGAAACAGCGCGAGATACAGCAGGAGCAGGACAGGCTGGACAAGCAGTCCGCAGCGAGTTCCCAGGGCGGCTCCCAAGACAAGGGCAAGCACGCCGTGCAGGCCGGCGCGCGCGAGCAGCCGCAGGACATGCCCGCACAGCATATCGACAAACCGGGCAGCGAGGCCGAACTCGATCTGGCGCCCCGCTTCATGGCCCCCGATTATCTGGGAAGCCAGAAACTGCAGGACAAGGTGGCACTGATCACCGGTGGCGATTCGGGGATCGGCCGGGCGGTAGCCGTGCTGTATGCGCGCGAGGGTGCCGATGTGGCCATTGTCTATCTGAGTTCCGACGAAGATGCGCAAGAGACATGCCGCTGCGTGGAGCGCGAAGGGCGCAGTTGCCTGTTGATCCGTGGCGACGTCAAGGACGAAGGATTTTGCAAGCAGGCAGTGCAGAAGACCCTGGAGAAGTTCGGCCATCTTGATGTGCTGGTGAACAACGCGGCTTTCCAGGAGCATGCGAAGTCGCTCGAAGACATCACCGACGAGCGCTTGCAGGAGACGCTGCAGACGAACATCGGCGGCTATTTCCATATGGCAAAGGCCGCGATTGCACACCTGGAGCGTGGAGCCGCCATCATCAACACCGGCTCCGTCGTCGGGCTGCAGGGCAGTGCCCAGCTGCTGGACTATGCAGCCACCAAGGGCGCAGTGCATGCATTCACCAAATCACTGGCGCAAAACCTGCTGGAGCGGGGCATCCGGGTCAATGCCGTTGCGCCGGGGCCGGTCTGGACCCCTTTGAATCCCGCGGATTCTCCAGCAGAAAAAGTGGCCAAGTTCGGCAAAAACACCGACATGGGGCGGGCGGCCCAGCCAGAGGAGCTGTCGCCCGCATACGTTTTTCTGGCATCTGGCGTGATGTCAGGCTATGTGACGGGCATTGTGCTGCCCGTCACAGGCAGCGTCGGGGCGATATGAGCCCCTGGCTCAGGAGGCCGGCTGCTCCGCGTGGAGCAGGCCGGCCCGTGCCAGGCCTTGTTCCACCAGGGCACACAGGACATGGCCGACGAAGATGTGGGCTTCCTGGATTCTGGCGGTAATGGCCGAGGGAACGACAATGGCCGTGTCGCAGAGGTCGCGAAGGCGCCCGCCGCCGCGGCCCGTCAAGGCCACGGTCGCAATGCGCATGCGGCGGGCGGTTTCCACGGCCCGTATCACATTGCTGGAATTGCCCGAGGTGGAGATCGCCAGCAGGCAATCGCCCGGGCGCCCGAGGCCCGCCAACTGCCGGGAAAACACTTCGTCGAAGTCATAGTCATTGGCAATGCAGGTCAGGGCGGAGCTGTCCGTGGTCAAGGCCATGGCCGCCAGCGGACGGCGGTCCTTGACAAAACGGCCGGTCAGCTCGGCGGCCAGATGCTGGCTGTCGGCGGCAGAGCCGCCATTGCCGCAGAGCATGAGTTTTTTTCCGTCTGCCAGGCTGCGCACGATGACGGCAGCCGCATCCTCCACCTCGGGCCTGATGGCGGCCAGATCGTCGAACAGGGCGATGTGTTCCCGCAGAGCGCTGGGGTAGGGTCCTTCTCGGCCGACATGATCGGCAATACGTACCACTTGGGATTTTTTCAATGCTTTCATAGCGCTCTCTCCATGGTGTGGATCTGATGGGCCCGCTCGATCAGGTGGGTTGTCGAGCGTCCTTTCACATAGTCCAGAATGACGGTGCGGCCGCCCCATTGCTGCATGAGTTCTGCCTCGCGCAGCGTGCAAATGTTGTAGTCGCCTCCTTTGGCATAGATGTTGGGTTTGAGATCGGCAAGCAGCGCCATGGGCGTGGGTTCCTCGAAGACAACGGCCAGCGAGACGCATTGCAGCGCGGCAATGACCGCCATCCGGTCGTCGGCGCAGTTGAGAGGGCGTCCGGGTCCCTTGCCCAGCGTCTTGACGGAGCGGTCGCTGTTGATGCCCACGATCAGCGAAGCGCCCAGGCGCCGTGCCGCTTCCAGGCATTCCACATGGCCCCGGTGCAGGAGATCAAACACGCCATTGGTGAAGACCACGGGACGGGCAAGGATGGCCGCTCGGGAAACCAGCTCGTTGCGGTGGCATATTTTTGTCGTGTACATGGCCGTTTTCAGAAAGCAAGGGGGCGGGCACACGGTGCCAGCGACGGCTTTCGCCAATGGCCCGTGCGGGTCCATGCCTGCGGCACTGCTCTTTTCTGGACGGATGACTCCGTCTCGGCCAGCAACGCATGAACGGCGTCCAAGACTGTTTCGGGTGCAATGCGTTCCAGACAGTCATGATGGATTTGCGGGCATTTGCTTTTAAGGCAGTTCCTGCATGGCACATCGTGGCTGAGCACGCGCGAAGGCACGCGCCACGGCGTGTGCTGCGGATTCGTCAGGGCGTAGAGCACCACCACTGGCGTGCCCAGCGCTGCAGCCAGATGGGCGGGTCCGGTGTTGTTGCAAAGCAGGGCGCGGGCTCCGGCGATCAAGGCGGCCAATCCTCCCAGGCTCAGGCGGCCAGCCAGATTGATGGGGGGCCGCTCCATGCGGGATGCGGCCTGTGCCACAAGCTCTGCTTCTTCGTCCGAACCGGTAAATACCACTTGGTAGCCGCCATGCGCCTGCAGCGCCTGGGCCACGACGCCATAACGGTCGGCGGGATAACGGCGCGACGCGGCGCTGGCGCCGGGATGAATGACGATGTAGGGCCGATCGGGAGAGCCGCCCGCCGCGGCAAGAGCCTGCTGCATTTGCTGCACGTCGTTGCCGTCGTAGCGCAGGCGCAGATGCTCGTCGACCGTTTCGTAGCCGACATGGTGGACCAGGTCGAGCTGCCTTTGCACCTCATGCCGTGCAGTGGCTATGCAGGTGTCCTGCTCAGGGGCCCAGTCCGTCAAGAGCGCGTAGGGGTTTTCGCGGGAATGGGCCAGTCTCAAGGGAATACCGGCAAGCCTGCAGAGCAACGCGGCAGGCAGCGCACTTTGCGTACAGACCGTGAAGATGATGGCCGCATCAAAGCGGCGCGCAGCCAGCTCGGCCATGAGATTGAGGTCCGATCGGGCCGAGCCGGCTGCCGATGCGGGCCCCACCCATGGGGCCGCGTAGACGAGCGTCTCGTCCACCGCATCGATCATGGAGGCGACTTCGGCGCCCGCACCTGAAGTGAGCAGCGTGAGTCGCATGTCCGGTGCGCTGTGGCGCACGGCAGCGAGTGCCGGTGAAGTCATGAGCACATCGCCCATGCTGTCGAGCCGCACAGCCAATATGTTCTTGGCATGGGCCCATTCCGGTTTCATGGCCATGATGTCTCCTGGTCAGGCAAAACCATGACTTCGGCGATGACCGTCCCTCTTGGCATGCCCAGCAGGAACAGCACGGTGCTGGCCACATTGTCTGGATCCTGCAGCACATCCGGATTCAGGTCGGGAAAGCGCTCGAGCAGAAAGGGGGTGCGCATGCCGCCGGCAAACAGGGTGGAGACGCGGATGCCGCTGGCTCGCAGTTCCACATGCATTGCTTCGCTGAGTCCGCGCAGGCCCCATTTGCTGGCGTGGTAGGCGCTTGCATTGGGCCAGGCGCGCAACGCAGCCGTCGAAGCAACGTTGACGATGTGGCCTCCGCGGCCCATGTCGGACTCCCGCAGCATGGGCAGCGCGGCTTTGCTCAGCAAAAAGGGGCCGAAAAGATTGGTCTGGACGACACGCGTCCATTCCTGGCTGTCTATCTCATCGATGGAGGCGGTATGGTCTGTGCCGGCATTGTTGATGAGCACGTCGAGGCCGCCCCAGCGTTCGCGCACGGCCGCCAAGGCATCGGCGATGCTGGACTGCTGGCCCACATCGAAATTCAGGGCCATTGTCGATAGTCCCGAGGGATCGATCGTGCTGGCGATATGTGCGACCTTGCCTGCATCGATGTCCGCAAGAACCACCCGGGCCTGGGCATGCACGAGCTTGCGCGAAATGGCGGCGCCAAGACCGCTGCCTGCGCCGGTGACCAGCACCGTCTTGTCTTTGAGAGTGTCCATTGTGTCGAAGGTTGGTTGCTACCAGGAAATCGGGAGCAAGAACCGTTCCCGGCGCAGCACGACGTTGTGGGTACAGCAATTGCCGCCCGGCGACCCATGAGCTTCGAGAATCTGACTTCACATGAGGGCTGGCTGTTTGCTGCGCTCGATGTGGTGCTGTTGAAGGTGGGCGACTTGGCAATCACCGTAGGCTCTCTCCTCAAGCTGGTGCTGCTCATGAGCCTGCTGTTCTGGTTTGCCGGGGCATTGAGGCGCTGGCTGGTCAGACGGGTGCTGAGCCGCTTCCACGTCGACCATGGAACGCGCATCGCAATCGCTTCCGTGCTGCGTTATCTAGTGCTGGTTCTGGGCATGGTGCTGATCCTGCAGAACGTGGGCATCAACCTGTCGGCCTTGGGGGTGGTGGCCGGTGCGGTCGGCGTGGGGGTGGGGTTCGGCCTGCAGAACATCTTCAGCAACTTCATCAGCGGCCTGATCGTCATGCTCGAGAGGCCCATCAAGGTGGGCGACCACATCGAGGTGGGCTCCATCGCAGGCGTGGTGCGCGAGATCTCGGCCCGGCGCACGACGCTGGTCACGGCGGACAACGTGGCCGTGCTGGTTCCCAACCAGCGTTTCATCGTGGAAAACGTCATCAACTCCGCCTATCTCGAGGAGCCGGTGCGCCTGCGCATCGCCGCGACGCTGGCCGCAGATACGGATCCCGCACTGCTGGAGCAATTGCTGATGCAGGTGGCGCGCAGCCACGCGATGGTGCTTGCCGCGCCGGCGCCGCAGATATTGCTGCGCTCCGTGGGCGGGACGTCGCGGCAGTTCGAGTTTGCATTCTGGTTCCGGCCCGAGGCCATCGCCAGGGAGCTGCTGACCAGCGAACTCAGCAGTGCCCTGGAAGAGGCGTTCTCCGCCAACGGAGTACAGCATGCCTGAGTTGAAGAACACCGAAAAAGCGGATGCGGGAGCTGCCCCTGGCATTCTTATGGAGCTGTGGCGCGCCACGTGGCGCTATCGGCGGCGCACCCTCGCAGCCCTGGTGCTGCTGGTGCTGGCCAAGGTGGCAGCGGTCTGCGTGCCCCTCGTATTCAAGCGGATTGTCGATCTTTTCAGTTCCCCTGGCAGCCTGGCGTCCGAACTGAATACCGGAACATCGCCGCTGGCGCCCAACGGGGCCCACATCATCATGCTGCCGGTTTTTCTGCTGGTCGGGTATGCGCTGCTGCGTTTCCTGAGCACGCTGTTTACCGAGCTGCGCGACCTGTGCTATGCCCGTGTCACCCTGGTCACGGTGGCCGATTTCGCGCAGCGCGCGCTGGCGCACATGCACCGGATGGGGCCGCGCTTTCACCTGCAGATGCATACCGGCGCGATGATCCGCGACATGGACCGGGGCACGGCCGGAGTGGGCTTTCTGCTGGGCGCGCTGCTGTTCACGCTGCTGCCCACGCTGGTGGAGATTGTGTCCGTGATGGCCATCATGGCGGCCGGCTACAGCCTCTGGTTCACCGCCATCATCTTTCTCACCTTCATCGTCTATGCCAGCTACACCACGGTGATGACACGGCGCAGAGTCCTGTTCCAGCGCCGTGTCAACGAGCTTGATTCACGCTCCAACGGCCTGCTGCTCGACAGCCTGGTCAACCAGGAAGCCGTGCGCAACAACGCACGCGGCCCGCAGGAAGTGCAGCGCTACCAGAAGGCCCGCAACGCCTGGGTGGAGCAAAGCGTGGAAAACCAGAAGGCACTGTCGGC
Source organism: Comamonas sp. w2-DMI (assembly GCF_040187735.1). Lineage (NCBI taxonomy): Bacteria > Pseudomonadati > Pseudomonadota > Betaproteobacteria > Burkholderiales > Comamonadaceae > Comamonas > Comamonas sp. w2-DMI. Next base: position 46,589 of record NZ_JBANEL010000014.1, read on the forward strand.
GCTGCATCTGGGCCAGGGGGCCATCATCGCTTTCGGCGTGGGGGCCATCATGCTTTTTGCCGGCCTGGAGGCAATACATGGCCGCATCACCGTGGGCGATCTGGTATTGCTCAATACCTATGTGATCCAGATCTGCCTGCCGCTCAATGCCCTGGGCTTTCTGTTCCGCGAGGCCCGCGATGCGCTGACCAACGCCGAAAAGCTGCGGCAGATGCTGGCCCTGCGTCCCGAAATCGAGGAAAGTGCGCGCGCCACTCCGCTGACCGTCACACGCGGCGAAGTGATCTTCGAGCATGTCGATTTTTCCTACGAGCCCGGGCGCCAGGTGCTGTGGGACGTCAGTTTCCGGATCGGGCCCGGCCAGACAGTCGCGGTGGTGGGCGGCAGCGGTTCGGGCAAATCCACTTTGGCGCGCCTGCTGCTGCGCACCTATGACCCGCAGCGCGGGCGGGTACTCATCGACGACTGCGACATCAGCATGGTGACGCTTGAGAGCCTGCGCGCTGCGGTGGGCGTGGTTCCCCAGGACAGTACGCTGTTCAATGAAAGCGTGGCGTACAACATCGCCTATGGCCGGCCCGGAGCTTCCATGGTCGAAATCATCGAAGCGGCAAGGGCCGCGCAGATCGACGAGCTCATTGCCTCCCTGCCCCAGCATTTCGATACCCTGGTGGGGGAGCGCGGCCTGAAGCTGTCGGGGGGAGAGAAACAGCGCATTGCCATTGCGCGCGCGTTCCTCAAGAACGCGCCGATCATGATCCTCGACGAGGCCACTTCGGCGCTGGATACCCGTTCGGAGAAAGCCATTCAGACGCAGCTGGACAGGCTGGCAGCCCACCGCACCACGCTGGTGATCGCGCACCGGCTCTCCACGATTGTGGATGCCGACCATATCCTGGTGCTCGACAAAGGCCGCATCGTGGAGCAGGGGGGACACGAGGAGCTGCTTTCACGGCGCGGCCTGTATGCGCAGCTCTGGGACCTGCAGCTTCAGAAGCAGGAGTTCGATCGGCTCGAAAGAAAGCTGGTGCGGCAGCCGCTCAATCTGGGCGTGCTGCTGGCCAGTGTGGTCGACGGCCTGGGCAGTGCGCTGGAGGCCAAGTCGATCCAGCTTTATACCCATATCCATCCGGAGCCCTTGCGCATCAGCGGCGACCCTTCGGTACTGTCGCAGGCCATCTGGGACATCTGCATGCACGCGATCGACGCGACACCCGCGGGAGGCCGCATCGAGCTGCGGCTGGAGCGCGCGGGCGAACGCGCACAGCTGTCGTTGACGGATGGGCGTCATCTATCGCCATCGGACTCCTCCGTGCAGGAGCCTGTTTCTTCCAAGTTCGATCCGCTGGTGCTGCGCTCGTCCATAGAGCGCCAGGGCGGCAAGCTGACGATCAAGCTGCCTACCTCGGTGCAGGGAATGCGCTTTTCGGTGGATTTGCCCCTGCGCGAGACCCGGGCCGCGGCCGCAGGCGGCGCTGCGCTGCTGCCAGGGCAACCCGAGTCCGCCGGCCTGGGCGGGGTGGAGGTGCTGATCGTGGACGACAGCGAGGCCGTAAGAGCCTTCTTCGAATCCGTATTGCACGCCGAGGGCGCCCGCACCTACAGTTTTTCCTCGGGGCAGCAGGTGCTGGACTGGCTTGAAGCGCGGCCGTTGCAGCAATGGCCTGCGGTGCTGATCTGCGACAGTTCGCCTGGCAAGGAGGACGGACGCCAGGTGATGGCGCGGATCCGCGACATGGAAGAGGCAAAAGGCATAGCGCTGGCAAGAAGAATGTCCGCCATTGCCCTGACAAATTCATCGCAGCCCAATGAAGGTTTGATCGTGCTGATGTCGGGCTTTCAATCCCATCTTTCCAAAACTGCCTCCCCTTCCGAGGTGATTGCCGGCGTTGCCGCCTTGGCGCGACGGGGTGGACAGGCAGCTGTGCAGACGAATGAGCAAGGAGAACAGAAATGAAGAAACGCCCAACCCGAAAAATTCCGGGAGCCCCATTGAAGCCCAGGGTCCATGTGGGCCAGGCCCCGCATGCGCCAGGCGAAGCAGGTCCTGCACAGCCGCAGCTGAGATTGCCGAACGAGCGTGACGAGAGCACGGATGCGACCAGCCGACAGCCGGATCCTGCCATGGAGCAAGCCGCACAGGATCTCAAATCCGGGCAGGTGGACACCGATCTGCGCAATACGCCGGGCCTGGATGCCCAACACAGGGAAAAGCTGCTGCGCAAATCGCGTTAGCGCCCGGCGTCAGTGCGCCTCCTGTGTGCCAAGGGGCATGTGGTGCGTTGGCTCGGCGGGAGCGCTGCAAGGATTGCAGAACGGTTTACAAGCAGGCGCTGCCGCAGCCAAGTCCCGTACCCGTGCGCAGGCATGGCGTTTGCCAACCCTCAGGGCAGGCTTCATTTTCCGGAGTCTGGTATCGCAACGCTTATGAAAGGATCCAGTAATGGCACAACACGAAGAGCACGGTCGTCAAGGCACAGCTCGCCATGCACAGCAGGACATGGGTGAAGGTTTTCAGGGGCGCGAGGGCAACCGGAGCTCCTCTGGAGGCAACTCTGGCGACTGGCGCGGTGAAAGCGAATACCGGGGCGGCCAGCAAGGCGGGTATCAGGGCGGCTACCAGGGAGGCCAGCAAGGTTACCAAGGTGGCCAGCAAGACTATCAGGGCGGCTACCAGGGCGGGCAGCAAAGCCAGCAAGGCGGCGGCTACTACGGCAGCCAGCAAGGTGGTGGAGGCTACGGCGGCCACCAGGGCGGCTACGGCGGAGGCTATGGCGGCCACCAAGGCGGCTATGGCGGAGGCTACGGCGGCTATCAAGGTGGCGGCTATGGTGGCCAGCAGGGCGGCTATACCGGCGGCGGCTACGAATCGGGCATGGGCGGCAACGAATACGGGTCCGGCTATCAAGGCGGCGGCTATGGTGGTGGCTACGGCAGCCAGGGTCGCTACGGCGGCCAGCAAGGCCAGTATGGGGGAGGCTCGTCGCAATGGCAGGGCCGCCAGGGCTCGCAGGGCCAATATGGCTCCAGCGGTTATGGCGGCTATGGCGGTGGCTACGGCGGCAACCAGCAGGGCGGCGGCTCGCAAGGCTGGGAAGGCGGCGGCCAGGGCCAGGGATGGCATCAAGGCCGTTCGGGCGGGCATCATGAGCATTTCGACCCTGACTACAGCCAGTGGCGTGACGAGCAGGTGCGGGCGCTGGATGAGGATTACCGCTCCTGGCGCAATGACCGCTACAAGAAGTTCTCGGATGAGTTCTCGCAGTGGCGCAATCAGCGTACCAACAACAGCAAGCCTTCCGGTTCCGCGTCGGGCTCGACATCGGGCTCTTCAACGAGCGGGACGTCCGGCTCCACATCGGGGACGGCTTCCGGATCGTCCGCCAGCGGCCATGACAGCACTACTGGCTCTACCGGTTCTACCGGCTCCAAGGGCAGCCATTGATGCTGCGTAGTTGACCGTGCGGCCCGGCCGCAAGCAATGAATGCCGCCAGCGGCCCATCCGCTGGCGGCATTGTCATTTTCTAGAAGTAGCGGCGACGCTTTTCGACCGGGGCAATCTGGAGCAGCTGGCGGTATTTGGTAACGGTGCGCCGGGCGACCACGAGTCCCTGCATGGCCAGCTGATCGGTGATCTTTCCATCGGACAGGGGCTGGGCGGGGGATTCCGCAGCGATGATGTCGCTGATCAGTTCACGGATGGCGGTGGCCGAGCAGGCCTTGCCGCTTGCGCTCAGCATGGGACGCGAGAAGAAGTATTTCAGCTCGAAGACGCCCAGTGGCGTGGCCATGTATTTGTTGTTGGTGACCCGGGAGACCGTGGATTCGTGCACCCCGATTTCATCTGCAATCTCCCGCAGAAGCAAAGGCTTCATCGCCATGGCGCCGAACTCCAGGAACAGGTGCTGCTTGCGCACGATGGCCTGGGCCACATCCAGAATGGTCGAGAAACGCTGGGCGACATTGCGCAAAGTCCAGCGGGCGTCCTGAAGATGGCCTGCCAGCTCGGCATGTTCCTTGCGCCGATGCCTCTGGAAAAGCTCCTCGTAGACCTTGTTCATGCGTACCCGCGGTATCACGGCGGGGTTGAGCTGCACATCCCAGCTGCCCTGGCTGCGGCGGACGATGACATCCGGAACGATGTAGTCGGTACGGGATGTGCCGACCGACCAGCCGGGACGGGGATTGAGCCGCCGTATGCACGCGATGGCGGCTTCGATGTGCGCAGCCGGCTGTTCCAGCGCCTTGCTGAGCTTTCCCACGTCTCGCGCGGCCAGCTTGTCCAGATGATGCTCGATGATGTTCTTGGCAATCCGGCGCAGGAATGTGTCTTCGATGCGCGAGCATTGGAGCATCAGGCATTCACGCACGTCGCGAGCTCCCACGCCGGCCGGATCCAGAGACTGCACCAGGCGCAGTGCGATGGTGAGCTCTTCGATCAGGGGGGGGCGGCGTGAGGGGAAGGAGCTGAGCAAGCTCTTCCAGGCTGGTGCGCAGATATCCGTCATCGTCCAGGGATTCGATGATGGCCTGGGCCAGATACAGATCCCGTGAAGACAAGGGCATGACATTCACCTGTGTGCGCAAATGCATGGCCAGCGTGGTGTCCGATGCCGTGAGGTCCATGGCAGAGGAGTCCTCGCTGTCCTTGAGGCGTCGTCCTGTCGAGCCATCGGCCAGCCAGATGTCGCGGTCGCTGGCAAAAGAGTCTTCCCTGGTGAATTCACTGTCCTGGGCAGGCGCATCCGCGGCGGCCGGCTCTCCTGCATTGGCTTCGAGGTCCTCTTCCTCCAGGAAAGGATTTTCTCCCACCTTGCTGCGCACCATTGCGGCAAAGTCCAGGGAAGACATCTGCAGCAGTTGAACGGCACGCTGCAAGCGAGGTGAAAGTGTCTGGGACTGATGCGTGTTGACGCTCAGGTACATTGAACTCATTTCATCTCCTGAATGACATGGTTGGCATGACGACGGCCCTTCAGGAAATGCAAGTACCATGCCGCGGCGCGCAGGAAGATTCGAATAGATACACTTTGGGCGCAATTCCTGCCCTGGCTTGCTTTTGCCGGCGGCAGCGCCGGCATTTGCCCAAGGTCTCATCGACAAAATGGGATCCTTGCCGGCATGGGGGCTTCTTTGTGCCGCAAATTTTTCTGCAGTCTTTGGCTGCCGCCGTTGCCGCTTTCTTGCCGCTTTCCCAGGGAAGAGCGGTCCGCAGAAGCTGAGAAGAAAAGCGTGAGGTTCCGGTGCAGGAGGGCGGAGAGCCTCTTGCGCGGAGGAACCGCCTATGCCGATTTGATGCCGGTATGCGGGGTCCAGCAGCACGGCGCTTTTCCCCTTTGGTCTTGCGCGTAAACCAGGAAACATGAATTGGCCTCCATGCTCAAACCTTCACGAACGGTTTTTCTGCTTGTTGCGCTAGCGGTGCTGGCGGCGGTTTTTGCAGCCCTTCTGCTGCACCTGCACCAGTCCGAGTACAGGGCTGCTGAACGGGAGGCACAGTTGAAAAGCCATTTTCTGGTGCTCTCGTTGCAAAACGAGCTGAACGGCACGGACACGGGTGGAAAGCATGCTGCACGGCCAGATGTCGCCGCACCTGTCCATGCCTTGCTGGACACTGCCGCACGCAGGATGATGGATGCCCTGCCTTCCCTTGAGCCGAGGCCCTGGAGCGGCCTGCTGGTCGATGACCTTGGCCGTGTGGTCATCGTTCAGCCTCCCGATTTCCTGGAGGCAGCCCATATCTCGCCACAAGCAATCGCCAAAGCGCATGCACAAGTACAGGGCCCCTCCGAAAGGTGGGTCCTCATCCAGGACATCGAAGGCGCTTTCCGGCCGGCATATCTGAACAGGACGCCCCAGGGCTGGGCCTGGATTGTTCCGCTGTCATGCGGTGCACCCCTCGAATGCACCGTATCCCACACATGGCAGTGGATTGGGGGAGGTGTGCTGCTGCTGGTTCTGGCCTGCATCTTGGTGGTGCGCACCGCGAGCCGCAAAAAGGCAGTACCGGATACGGAGAGAACACAGACATCAGCCATATCGGAGCGCAAGGATGAAATCTTCTCCACGCAGGACCGGTGGGCAGTCGTGGGGCGGATGGCCGGCCGCTTTGCGCATGAATTCAACAACCAGCTGGGCATCATGAGCAATAGCGCGTACCTGATACAGCGCCGTACCATGGATCCCAAACTGGCCTTGCCGACGCAGGCCATGCTGCGTGCCGTGGATGCGGCAAGCCTGCTGACCCAATTCCTGCAAAGGCTGGGCGCGGGCCATGCGACCCAAACGCAGGCCATCGACCTGACGAACTGGCTGGAAGAGTCCGAGACGACGTTCACCATGGTGCTGGGAAAGCGCATCCCCCTGGATTTGCAGATTGGCACCGAGCCGCTTGGAATATCCGCCGATCCGGAAATACTGGAGCTGGCGCTGATCATCGCCCTGCTGCATATTCGCGCCGCTTTGCAGGATATCGAGCGGGTTTCCATTTCGGCAGCGGTAATGGGGCCTGACAAGGAACGGGAGCTTCTTTCGGGGCGTTATGCCGAAATCCTGGTGGTCGCCAAAACGTCCGGAGAAAGCTCCGGGCCGGTCACCTGGAAACTGCTGGATATTCACGACGAGGGCGAATTGGGTTTGCTGCAGCGGCTGTGCCAGAGCATGGAGGGCTGCGGATGGAGCGGCCAGAATGACGGTGGCCATATGGCTGTCTCCATCACTTTGCCCATGCCCGGGGAAGACCGGCCGGCACAGAGTGCGTAGCCTGGCAAGCCCATTGCTATTCATGGGCGCAGATGCCTTCCTCACATCAGGAAGTATTTCGGGCATGCCGAATGCCTGAACCAAGCTGCCAACAGGCAAGCGACTTCATCAACGATCAGGAAGGCACATCATGGATCCCAAGCAAGTCATCGACACATTGAATGACCTTATTGAAAACTGCCGGGACGGCGAATTCGGATTTAGAAGCACTGCCGAACATACTGGCACCGCTTCCTTGAAGCAGATTTTTCTGGCCCGTGCCGAGGACTGCAAGGCGGCCGCGCAGGAGCTGCAAAATCTCGTGATCCAGCTGGGAGGCGAGACAGCCGAAGGCGGTACGCTGGCCGGCGCTGCCCATAGAGGCTGGGTGGCCGTCAAAGGTACGCTGGCCGGCTATGACGACCTCAACATGCTGGAAGAGGCAGAGCGCGGCGAAGATACCGCAGTGGCACGCTACCGCGAAGCACTGGATCAGGATCTGCCGGATACCGTGCGCCCCGTGGTGCAGCGCCAATATGAAGGCGCCAAGAGAAACCATCTGCAGATCCGCGAACTCAGGGACCAGGCGCGGCGCAAAGAGAACACCTGAAGCATAAACAAGCATGTCCGCCCCAAGGCGGCATGCTTGCGTTGCTCTTCAAACCGCTTCCTCCATGCCTACTCCACTCGCTTGCGAACGCAGGGGCTGAGGCGTCGGGCATGCCGGCTCACCGTCGCTACTCCTGGCCGGACCGCTGGCAAAGCCGGGCCAGGATGAAGCCCGCCGCGAATGCCGTGGCCAATGCGGCAACAGGCTTTTCCTTTACGGTGTCCCTCAGGCATTCGGTCCACTCTTCGCCGGTGCCTTTCCATACCCGGGCTTTTTGCTGCACGCTTTCGCTGGCTTTTGCAAACACCTCCTGCGCATACCTTACCTGCGCCGCAGCGGTATCGGCGAGCTGATTGATCGTCTGATGGGCGCCCTGCTCCAGCTTGTCCAACGCCTCGGGGCGGCTCGTGTTGGTGCGGTCGGCCTTTTCGCTGTCCTGGGACGTGGGAAACGGATTGTCGGCGGCGGTGGACTTGGGGGTGTCGTTGTTCATGCTAACTCCTGTATTTATCCGCATCAGCGCGAAGAGCCCCGGCGGATCAGGTTGACGATGGCCAGCAGGATGACCGCTCCTGCCAGCGACACGAAAATAGACATGGCGCTGTAGGTATGGTCGTTGATTGTTGATTGCGGGCCCAGCAGGGGGGTGATCAGCCATCCTCCGATCAGCGCTCCCACCACGCCCACTATCACGTTGAGCAGGAGACCTTGTTGGGCATCGGTGCGCATGATCATGCTTGCTATCCAACCGATGAGCCCTCCGACCAATAGCCAGATGAGAAAGTCCATTGCAGTGATCTCCAAAGTTGCTGGTAATGATGTAGGGCAATTGATATGCCGGTTTCAGCTTCCTGTTTCCTTGCGGGGTGAAGTCGCCCTGGATGGGCGCAGCTCGGCGCGTTCGTCTTCCCGGCCCGAAGGGGTCTGTGCATCCAGGCCGCTGTCCGGGGACTCCCGGACTTGCGGCAGGTCCGTAGGGTGGGCAATCAGCTCCTCGATGATGAAGCGGCCATAGAGCTGGGCGCGCTCGGCTCCTGTCGTGCGCAGTGCGGCGGCAGCTTGCCGGGCATGGTCGTCGCTGCCCACCCGCACGACAAGCCAGTGATAGCCGCGCTCGGCCAATGCCCGATGCGCCTTGATGAGGTTGAGCTCCTGTCCGACAGAGGCCACGGGGCTGGCTTTTGCCAAGTCCGCGTCGATCTGGGCCAGCATTTCCCGGTCGGTATATCTGTGAATGTCCGACGGCCCGAAATGCAGTTTCTCCAGAACCTCGTATCCCTTGTCTGCCAATGAGGCGTTCGCAAAGGATATGACCATGTGGCCGACGGGTTTGAATACGCCATATGCGTGGTGCTTGCTGGTATCCATGATGGCTCCCTGTTGGTACCGGGACTTGTCATTGGCAAGCAAGATGCCATCTCGATCCGTATGGAAATATTGCGGCAGCTTTTTCTCCAGTGTGACCACGCCGGTATTTGCAGGATGCAGGTATGTGCATTGCCGCCGGCGATATGCGGCCCTGCAGTCAGTCGGGGGCGTACCCTCAATCGAACAGGAGCACTCACCATGAATATTTTCGCGAGAGAAGCCATTGCCGCAGCAGCGATCGGCCTGCTGGCCGCAGCCGGTGCGGCACATGCGCAGACCGGCTCTGCTCCGTCCTCCGGCAGCGACGGCAGCACCACGCGTCCCATGCAGGGAAACGGAACCCAGGGAAGCGGGATGCAAGGCAGCGGTACGTCAGGTAGTGGTACGGCCCCCAGGCCCGAGGCCGGCACGCCGGGCAGCGATCCCTACCCGCCCCAGGTGGGCACAGGGGCGGAGAGCGGCAACCGCACTGATGGCCGCCAGATGCCTTCGCCAGGAGGCCGGAACCAGGGGTCCACGACCACTTCTCCTTCGGACAGCCAGTTTCCGAATTCCGATGGCAACTGGAACAACAATGGCCGCCGCGCGCGTGGCGACCGGGGGTGATTCCAGGGGCATGAGCCTGCCGACGGGCTCTCCTAAGGGGAGAGCTTCCACGAAGGAGGAGGCTGCGCCGGCTTTGCTTTGCTGTCCTGACGCCGCGCCAGGGGCGTCAGAAAGGGAAAGGCGTGCTGGATATCGCTGTTTTCCGGCAGGATGTAGGCATAGCCGCCCCGCTGCTGAAAGAGCGCGTGCACGCTTCGATTGAAGACCGCAATCGGTACGTTCACGCAGCCGTAAGAGATCCGGTTGTCCGATGCAGTGGCTGACGCCAGCCGCTGCAGGCGCCTGTCTCCCGGAGCGCCAGGGCGTACACGGTGAAGCGATACCGCGGCGTCGTAATCCACCCAGAAAACGCCTTCCCCTTCGCTGTTGGTGCCTTTTTCGAGATAGAACCTGCCGGCCGGCGTGGTTCTCTCGCTGGGCTTGATCCGAGCGAGAGGGCGTGCTCCTATCCCAGGCACCGAGTCGTCGCCGATTGCGCTGCCCAGCAGGACGGCCGAGCTCTCTACCAGCTGGCCGGAGCGGTCGTAGATCCACATGCGGGCCGACCGCTTGTCGATGATGAGATAGGGCAGCCCACGGTTGTCCTTCATTTGTCCGATCCAGTCTCGCAAGCCCGCTGCCGTCACCGGCATGGAGGGCTCGGACGACGGGGCGACTGGCTGTGCGGCACCCGCGCACAGCCATGCAGCGGTCAGGCAGCAGACAAGGCCGGTGGTCCTGTTGGCGTTTTTCATGGGCGTTTCTGCGAGGCGTGTGAATGCAGCTTTCGCGGCAAAAGCCATGCCGCGGGAGCGCGGCTTGCCCATGCCGGGGCATGAAAAACACCAGCCGTTTTGCAGATATCGAGGCAGCCCGTACCGCGGTGAATCTGGCCTTGCCCTTCATCGAGAAGACCCTGGAGCGTCCTGGAGTCAGTGCCAGAAAGGTGCTCCACGTCGTCGTGCTGGACCCTGCCGCGACCTGCGACTGCAGCAACTTCGAAGAAGCGCTCCTGTATGAGCATTCGGTCGGCGACCGCCACAACTGGGATGCGGACTATGCCGCCTTCGCGCGCGACAAGGCCCGGCTGAGCTGGCGCCACCAGATGGGAAGTCGGCATCTCATCCATATGGAGCCCCATCGGCTCTCTCTCTCGGACACCTTGCTCTGGGGAAGTGTGTGGCTTGACGGAATCGTGGTGGCGGCCAGTGGAGCCATGCCGGCATGGGACGAGGCGTTTTCCTTGTGCGTCGCGGGAAACCTTCGGGCCATTGCCCTGGAGCGGTCGACAGGCATGCCGATTGCCAAGTCCCAGGGCGATTGAGTACGACAACGAACCGGAGCAATTGATGACCGAACGTCCATTCCGAATTGCAATGATCAGCGAGCATGCTTCACCCCTTGCGCTGGCAGGCGGCGTCGATGCAGGGGGACAGAACATCTATGTCGACAGCGTGGCGCGCGAACTGGGAGCACTGGGCCACAAGGTGGATGTCTTGACGCGCCGAGACGATCCCGACCTGCCGGAAATGGTGCAGATGGCGCCGGGTGTCCGGGTGCTGCATATCAATGCAGGCCCTCCTGGCTATGTACCCAAGGAAGAGCTGCTCGATTGGATGCCCGCGTTCGCCCACCAGGCACAAAAGAGGCTGATCGCCCAGGGGGCGTACGACGCCATACATGCCAATTTTTTCATGTCCGGGTGGGTGGGGCTCGTGTTGCGGCCCGTGCTCAAGGCGCCCCTCGTCACGACCTTCCATGCCCTGGGGCTGGTAAGACGCGAGCACCAGGGCGCGGCTGACGGGTTTCCTGCGGCAAGAGAAGCGATAGAGCGCTCGCTGGTCCAATGCTCGGACCGCCTGATCGCGGAATGCCCCCAGGACCGCAGTGATTTGCTGCGCCTCTACGAAGCCTCGCCTGAACGCATCGACATGATTCCCTGTGGGGTGAATACACGTGCCTTCTTTCCAGGCGACAAGGTGGAGGCCCGCAAGCGCCTGGGGCTGTCCCCGCATGAATTTGTCATCCTGCAGCTGGGGCGCATCGTGCCTCGCAAGGGTATCGATAACGTCATCCGTTCGATGGCGCTGCTGCCTTCCTCGGTGCCTTCCCGCCTTTTCGTGGTCGGAGGGGAGTCCCGAACACCGGATCCCCAGATGACGCCCGAGCTTGGCCGCCTGATGCGCCTGGCTTCTGCGGTGGGCGTTGCCGACCGGGTGACCTTTGTGGGGCAGCGGAGCCGCGCCGAATTGCGCGACTGGTATGTGGCTGCCGATGTGTTCGTGACCACGCCATGGTATGAGCCTTTCGGCATCACTCCGCTGGAGGCCATGGCCTGTGGAACGCCGGTTATCGGCAGCAATGTGGGCGGGATATGCCATACCGTGCGCGACGGTGTCACGGGCTATCTTGTGGACCCCAAGAATCCGCAGGAACTGGCCCGCAAGCTGCTTGATTTGCATGCCAGGCCGCGCCTGGCCCAGGCGTTCGGGCAGGCGGGGGTGGAACGGGTACACAAGCACTTCACCTGGGAGCGTGTGGCACGGGAATTTGCCACGGTCTTCGAACGTGTGTGCGCCAAGGAAAAGCCCTTGCCGCGGATGCATAGACCCGCCGTCCGCCCCTATGCGTTGCAAAGGGGCATGCTATGACAACGAAGAAGCAGCTGAGGCCGGCAATCTTCGTGGACAAGGACGGCACCCTGATAGACAACGTGCCCTACAACGTGGATCCTGCACTGCTGACGTTCCGGCCGGGGGCGGTCCAGGCCATGGCATTGCTTGCCGCCAGGGGCTACATGATCGTGATCGTCACCAACCAGAGCGGCATAGCCAGGGAGTGCTTTACACGTGCCCAGCTCATGGAGTTGCGTGACGCCCTTGCACGGCGCCTGGCAGAGGAAGGGCATGTCTATCTCAAGGGCTTCCAGTTCTGCCCCCATGGACCCGACGAGCATGGGCGTCCCACCTGCCTTTGCAGGAAGCCCCGGCCCGGGCTGCTGCTGGAGGCGGCCATGCTGTATGGGATAGATCTCGAACGCTCCTGGATGATCGGCGACACGCTCGACGATGTGGAGGCGGGCCGGCGCGCCGGATGCAAGACCATGCTCTACGACTCCGGAGGAGAGACATTGTGGCGCAATACGCCACTGAGGAAACCCCATGCGCATGTCTTCCATTGGTCGGAGGTTTCGCGCTTCATCCTGGAATACACAGGCACCAGAAAAGAAAGAGCTGTTTTGAACCTTCCCGTGATGCCCATGAATTATGGACACATTGCGCGCTGACAATCGCGGCTTGCCTGCCCCCATGAGCCATATGGCATCGCTACCATGGCTGCAACCCCGGAGAATAGGTGTTTTCCGCGCATTGATGCTGGGAGACATGCTGTGTGCAACACCTGCCTTGCGGGCACTGCGTTCGGCATGGCCCGAGGCCCACATCACGCTGATAGGCTTGCCCTGGGCTGCAGGCTTGGCGCAGCGCCTGGCATCCATTGACGACTTCCTGGCCTCTCCAGGCTGGCCGGGCCTGCCGGAACTCCCGGCCCCGGCACCCGAGCAAATGCGAAGCTTCATGGGCCAGGTCCGGAGGCGCCATTTCGATCTGGCCATCCAGCTGCATGGATCGGGGCAGTTGACCAATGCGCTCGTGGCCAGTTTCGGAGCCGAATGCAATGCGGGCTTTGGAGACGAGAAAACCGGCTTTCCTGCTGCAGACGCATCGCGCTTCGTCCCATGGCCCGAACGGGGCAACGAGATATTGAGGCTCTTGCAACTTACCGACCATCTCGGCCTGCCGCGTCGCGGAGTGGAGCTGGACCTGCCCTTGACGCTGGAAGACTATCGGCGTGCTGACGCCTTGGTCTCCAGAAAGAAGCCGTATGCCATAGTCCACGCAGGATCACAGCTGCCGTCCCGGCGCTGGCCGCCCCAGCGTTTTGCGGCAGTGGCAGACCGGCTTGCGGCCACCGGTCTGACCGTCGTGCTGACCGGCACGGCCTCGGAAAAATTGCTGGTGGATTCGGTCGCTTCGGCGATGGCGCACCGGCCTCTCGATCTCTGTGGCGAAACGGACCTGTGGACCCTGGGTGCCTTGCTGGCTTCGGCCCAGGTGCTGCTTTGCAACGACACCGGCTTGTCGCACATGGCTGCGGCCTTGGGGGTACCCAGCGTCATCACGGCGTGTGGCAGCGAGACCGAGCGCTGGGCTCCGCTCAACAGGCACAAGCATCGCGTCCTGTCGCATGAGGTGGCGTGCCGGCCCTGTGCACACAGGGAGTGTCCACTGGACCACCAGTGTGCGAAGGGGCTGCCCGTGAAATTGGTCACGGAGGCGGTTATCCAAATGGCAAACGGAGAGGTTGCATGAACGAGCGCATGGCCCAGTCCCGCAGACGCCTGAACATTCTGACCTGGCATGTCCATGGCAACTACCTGTACAACCTCACCCAGGCGCCCCACGACTTCTGGCTGGTGGTGGATGCCGAGCGCTCCACGCATCGCACCGGACGCAACGGCTCCCTCCCCTGGGGGCCGAATGTGCATGAGGTGCGGGTGGAGGAGCTCAGGAGCATGCGCTTCGACCTGGTGCTCTACCAGTCCAGGCAGGCATGGGAATATGATCGCTCGGAACTGCTGTCCGCGGAGCAGCGGACCTTGCCGCGGATCGTGCTCGAACATGACCCGCCGCAGGAGAGCCCCAGCAATACGCGCCATTGGTGCAACGATCCGCATGCCTTGCTCGTGCATGTGACGCCTTATAACGCTTTGATGTGGGACAACGGAAATACTCCGGTCCGGATCATCGAGCATGGGGTTGTCCTCCTGGGACAGGCGCCCTGGTCCGGAGAAATACCTCAGGGCCTGGTAGTCGTCAATAACATCCAGCGGCGAGGCCGGCGCCTGGGACTGGATATCTGGAAACGGATGTCTGACGAAATTCCCTTGTGTCTGGTCGGCATGGGAAGCGTGGAGGCCGGCGGAATGGGGGAGATACCCCAGCAGGAACTCCCCCAGTTGATGGCGAGGCACCGTTTCTTTTTCAATCCCATACGCCATACCAGCCTGGGCCTGGCTGTGATTGAGGCGATGATGGTGGGGCTGCCCGTGGTCGGTCTGGCAACCACCGAGCTGGTGACAGTGATCGACAGCGGGCGCAACGGCTTTATCGACACACGTCTTGAGCGCCTGAGCGCAGCCATGCGCCAATTGATCAAGGAGCCCGGCCTTGCAAGGGAATGGGGAGAGGCGGGGCGCCTTACTGCAATGAAGCGTTTCTCCATCGATCGTTTCGTCGAGGACTGGAACCGGGCATTCCATCTCGTGACCAGCTGAAGCGGGGCAGCGGAAGGCGCGTGGCGCGCCCTTCCGCCTCATCCAGAATCCCGCGCCTGCTTGTCTTGCGCTCCATTGGCATAGTCCTTCAGACGGTTGTAGAGCGTCTTGAGGCTGATTCCCAGTACGGCTGCCGTCCGCTCCTTCTGGTACATGCATTGCTTGAGCGTGGCCTGGATCAGCAGACGCTCGGCCTGCGCCATCGACAGGCCGATGGGAAGATTCAGCGTATCCTCGTCCCCGCCCATCAAGGGCTGGGGGGGGCCGTATGGACTCCGGAGCTCGTTCCACCAGGTCGTTCTGCAATGGCAAGGCAAGCCTGTCGGCATGCGCGGGCGTGCCGTCGTTGCGAGGCAGCCACTCGCTGCCGATTTCATCTGTGGTGGCCATGACGTAGGCGCGTTGCACGGCGTTGCGCAGCTCGCGTACATTGCCCGGCCAGCGGTATTCGCACAGCTGCTGCAGGGCATCGGCATTGAAGGTCTTGAGCTGTCCTTCGCGTTCGGAAATGGCTTGCAGAAAATGCTCGGCCAGAAGCGGGACATCCGAGAGCCGTTCACGCAACGGCGGCAGCTCTATGGGAAAAACATTCAGGCGGTAGAGCAGGTCTTCGCGCAGTTTTCCTTCGGCAACCGCTTCCATGGGCTGCCGGTTGGTAGCTGCGACGATGCGTACATCCGTTTCCTGACTCTGGGTGGATCCCACACGCATGAAACGGCCGGTTTCAAGAACGCGCAGGAGCTTGACCTGCAGTTCGAGAGGCATTTCGGTGACTTCATCGAGGAACAGCGTTCCGCCTGCTGCGCGTTCGAAAAAGCCCTGATGCTGCCGCTCCGCCCCGGTGAAACTGCCTTTTTCGTGGCCGAATATCTCGCTTTCAATCAGATTGGGAGAGATTGCGCCGCAGTTGACTGCAAGAAAGGGCTTGAAACGCCTTGCGCTGAGGTCGTGAAGAGTCTGTGCAACGACTTCCTTGCCGGTTCCGCTTTCGCCCGTGATGAGCACCGTGACAGAGGTTGCCGCCACGCGGCCGATCTGTTCATAGACGCGCTGCATGGCCGCAGAACGACCCCACAGCCTGCCAAAGCGGCCATTCTTGGCATTGTTTTCCAGCGCCGGGCATTGACTTTTCGAAGAGGAAAAAGGAGTGGCCTGGGTGAACTGGGAAAGAATGTTTTCCAGGCGCTGGAGGCCGACTGGCTTGACCAGGTAATCCATGGCGCCCTGCCTGAGCGCCTCGATGGAGGAATCAAGGCTGGCATGCCCGGTAACCAGAACCACCTTGGACTCATCGGAGACATTAGGGTCGGCAAACAGCTCCATGCCATTGCCATCGGGAAGCTGTAGGTCAAGCAAGACCAGGTTGGGTGGCTGCATCGCAATTTGTCTGCGTGCATCGCGAAGAGTGTGAGCCATAGCGATGGAGAAGCGTTCCACTCCTATTAACTCACGCATGGTGGTGGCGGAGTCGATGTCATCATCAACAATCAGCACATGGTTCATTTCATGATCTCCACATCTCCTGAAAACTGCTGGTGACAAGCGACCATCATGGCACCAATTTAGTGCGGGTACTGTATGCGTATGTATCGCAGTCTTGGCGCGCTGTTTGCCGGAAATGGCTTTCCAAGCAAGGAGGCGATTTTTATGAACTATGTATATCCCGCAGCTGCCTTGAATATGCTGGGGCGATTGGTTCCTCAAGGGCGTATGCGCACAATGGCCCTGGTATTCACGCTGGGCTTTCTGGTGGCCAAGAGTTGTGCACGCTGTGCAGCGGTACATAAAAGAAGAGCGGAGGAACGCTCTAGCGCCCAGCCTGGAGATCTACAGCAATGGGAAGGGGAAGGCGGACAGAATGAGCCGCCGGTGGAAGGTGGCATCTTGGAGTGATGGCTGGCAGCCGGCCGTGCCGGTTGCCATGCAAGCCCAGCCGGCTGCAGTTCGGGCAACCGGCGGGTTCAGGAGGCGGCTGCCAGCGCAGCCGCCTGGGCTTTCTGGATTTCGGTACGGGTCACCGCCGCGGTTCCGAACTTTGCAACGGCCAAGCCAGCAGCGAGGTTGGCATGGTGCATGGCTTCGTGCAGAGAGTTCCCGGAAGCGAGATAGGACGCCAGGGCTGCCAGCACGGTATCTCCTGCACCGCTGACATCGAAAACCTCGCGCGCAGCCGTCGGTACATGCACGGCAGGCCTGTCGGCACTGAACAAGGACATGCCGCGCTCGCCCCGGGTCACCAGGAGGTGCTGTATATCCAGGCGTGCGCGAAGCGAGGTCATCGCGCCTGCAAAGCCTTCTTCATCGTCCCAGGAGCCTACGACGGCTGCCGCTTCCTTCTCGTTAGGCTTGAGCAACCAGGCGCCCCGGTAGCGATCGAAGTCGATGCCTTTGGGGTCGACCATCACATGGCAGCGATGCTGGCGGGCGCGTTCGATGAGGCGTTCGCAGTGCGCGAGCGCACCTTTTTGATAGTCGCTCAATATGACCCAGGGATGCTCCGGCAACAAGCCCTCTACCAGGTCCTCGAGTGACTGGACCGCATCGGAAGGCGGCGGATGTTCGATATCAATGCGCAGCATCTGATGCCGGCGGCACACCGTGCGTATCTTCTGGGCCGTCGTCACAGCTGCCGAGCGGACGGCATGCAGTTGCACGCCCTGTGCCTCCATCGTGTGCGCAAGGCTGTCTCCCGCTTCATCGCGGCCCAGCAGCGTAGCCAGGGTCGTGAAGCTGCCCAGCGCGAGCAGATTGACGGCCACATTGGCAGCACCGCCCGGACGCTGCCATTCGTTGGCGAACTTCAGTACCGGGACGGGAGCTTCGGGAGAAATGCGCTCCACATTTCCTTCCCAATAGCGGTCGAGCATGCTGTCGCCTACGACGAGGACCTGATCATTTTGCATGCAGACTCCTTATTTGAAAGAAGCCGAGGAGGCCATGTGCGGGCAGGGCTCATGCCCGCAAGCAGGCTTGTGTCCTGCTGCGTTTATCGAAATGGAGACTGGCGGCGGGCTGCTTGGATGATCCAGCGAAGAATGTGGGGCGGAACCGGCTTTATCACATTGAGGGCATTGTCTGCATGCACGGTCTTCAGGTATGAATGGCATAAGTTCTCCAACGGGAAGTTATGCCGATGCATGGCAAAAAATGTTCCAGGGAATTTGCTGGCACATTCGAGAGGTCCGCTATGAATACGGTTGCTTCAGCGGAGTGGGGAGGGAGGGGCAGAAGCATCCTGCAGGCTATGCTTTTTCAAAAGCTGGCTGATTTGCTTGGGGCTCACCGGCTTGGTCAGGTGGTGATCAAAACCGGCCTTCAAGGACGCCTGCCGATCCTGGCTCTGACCCCAGCCCGTCAAGGCCAGCAGCAGTGTGCTGGACCCTTCGGCGCTGGCCCTGATCTGGCGCGCAACTTCATAGCCGGTCAGCTTGGGCATGCCGATATCCAGCAGGCAGACATCGGGGTGCTGTTCATGCCAGATTCTCAAGGCATTTTCGCCATCATGTGCATGGTGTACTTCATGTCCTTCGGCAATGAGCAATGCTCCCAGGGTTTCCAGAGCATCCTGATTGTCATCAGCAATCAGTATCTTTCGCGGAGGTGTCTCAAAAGGAGTCTCCTCTTCAAACCTCGAGATAGGACTGAGTGACTGGATATCGCTCTTGACGGGCAGTTTCAAGGTGAAGGTGCTGCCTCTTCCCAGACCTGCACTGTGTGCGGAGATCGAACCACCGTGCAGCTCTATCAATCCCTTGGACAGAGCAAGACCTATTCCCAGCCCGCCTCCGATTCTGTCTTCCGTATGGTGAAGCTGTGTAAACATATGGAATACCTCGGAGACGGACTCCGAAGGAATCCCGATGCCGTTGTCGCTCACTTCGATGATCAGTTCATCGGCATGAATACGGGTCTGCAGAATGATATTTCCACCGGAGTCGGTATATTTGGCCGCATTGTTGAGCAGGTTGGCAATGACCTGCGCAATGCGCAATGTGTCGACTTCAAGCACCACTGACGGGGCATTGTTATGGACTGCCAGATGGTGGCTTTTCGCTTCGATATTGGGCAGTGCCGTCTCGACCGCGGAAGCCACGATGTCGCTGACGCTGGAAAGGGTCTTCTTCAGCGTCAGGGTCCCGCGGCTGATACGCGGAACATCCAGCAGGTCGTCCAGAAGTGCCCCCATGCGTTTTACCTGCCGGTCTATGACTGCGCTGGCCCATTGCCGTTGCGTATCCGTGACCGGGGCTGCCACCAGCAGCTGGGCCGCCTGCTGGATGGGCGCCAGCGGATTTCTCAGCTCGTGCGCCAAGGTGGCCAGAAATTCATCCTTGCGTTTATCGCTATGGCGCAGCAGCTGTTCGTTTCGGATGCGCTCCGATATGTCGGCGAACCATATGGCAATGCCTCCGTGTATCGGAGACGCGATGCAGTGGAACCAGCGCGTTTTTTCGCCCTGTACATAAGCCGTGTCGAATTCGCTGGTGCGCTGGGTCTCGATGACCTTGATGCAATGGTAGAACTCGGGACTGCCGGCCGACATGTACGAAAGGGTCTCGAGGACTTCGTGCTTCATCAGTTCGCTGGGAAGCTGGCCGAATGCTCTTGCTGCAGCGCGATTGATGTATTTCCAGCGGAAATTGACGATCTCACGCTTTTTGCGAACGGGCTCGAGAATGATGAAAGGAGCTCCCGATGCATCGAGCACGGCTTCAAAGCGCCCCTGGGAATCCTCCAGATCCTTTTGAGCCCGATCTCTTTCTATGAACAGAACGGCTTTGCGCGCACAAATATCTGCGAGCGTGCATTCGCGCAGAGTAGGGCGTCGGGGATCGGGAAGGAAAATGGACAATGTGCCCAGCACTTCGTCTTGATGGCTGATGAGCGGAGTGCAATGGATTGCGCGAAATCCCAGGGACAGTGCGATATCTCTGCAGGCATGGAACTGCGAGCTGCTTTCCGTGTCTTCGATGATGATCCGGCTTTTTTCCAGGCAGGCATCTATGCATGCATTGGTGCCACCGAATCTGGATACCTGGGATAAAAGCTTGAGATCTATGCCGACATTTGCCCCTATTTTTAATTGGTTCTTTCTGATGTCATAAAGCGAGATCAAACCCATGGCTGCGCCATGAAACTGGACCAAAGTGCTTAATATCGTCTTCAGCTGTGTTTTAAGATCCGGTATTTCCAGAAGCTGTGTGCTGAGTTCATGCAGATGGCCCAAGTCACTCAATTGCTGGTTCAGCTTGTGTTGGGTCGATATCAGCTGGCTGTCGATCACCTTGCGCTCGGTGATATCCAGGCATGCACCATACAGGCGGATTGGATAGCCCTTGCTGCGCTCTATCCTGGCCCTTATCAATAATCCTGTATTTCCATGATCGGCTGCCGGTATGGAGGTTTCATGCTCATAGGCAATGCGTCCTTCCGCTGCCTTGATCCAGAAAAAGGCAATGCATTCATTGAGAAAATTCTCTGGCAGATATTGCTGAATCGCCGAGAAATTTATATCCTGTGCAGTTACTGGAATGCCAAATAAATTCAAAAGTGCAGGGGAAGCGAAGACAGTTTGTTTTCGCAAGTCGATATCGAAAACTCCAATTCCCGTACCTTCCGTGACAAGCGCGAGGCGTTCTTCGACGACTTTTGTATGAAATTTCTCCTTGTAAAAAAAAACGGCTCAGGTAAAGCAGAAGAAATCCCATGCCGAGAAAAATAAAAGGCAGTAAACGGTGGAGAAAATCGTGGGTATGGAACCAGGCCAAAGCTATTCCAGAGACCAGACCCACAGCCAGCAGGCCCATTCCCAGCCATTTGCCTCCCAAGCTAAGGGAAAGAACCGAGGAACCGGCTTCCGGGCCCAGAAGCCATGCCCGCACATTGCTCCATCTCTTTGATTTGGGTTTCATCGAAGTCAAATGTAAGAGCGTATACGCTCGGTAAATTTTTTGTAATCGTTATACCTTATTTTTGACGTTCCCAAGCAAGTGTGTTATTGCATTTGAATGCAATTTAAAAAGAAAAATTACAATTTTTCTAAAAAAGAAATCAATGAGTGAAGTGGACTTACGAGGAATAATTTTTAACTATTGTCTTGGAGAATTTTTAGGAATAATTTTTCAGCGCAATTTAGTCCGGATTTTTTAATTTTATTGGTGAAAGGCTGTTTTATACACTCTTGCTCGCAAAAGCGTAGAACATGGGGGTGTATGTAGAAGTTGCGGCACACAGAATAAGTATTGCCTATGGTCTTGGCGACTTTTTTTTATAATCTCAGCCGTTGACAGCTGTGGAGAAGAATTCTGACCCTGTTCTTTGATGCTGTCGAGCTTGGCCTGCACTGCACATACATTGGCATGCCAGGTCCGGAAATCCTTTGCAGTGAAATTTTCCCCGGATATGGAGCGCAGGTAAGAGTTCACATCTTCTGATTGCACGGATTGAAGCTGCCCATTTTGGTCCGGAAACTGGAAAAGCCGTTGGCCGGGAAGTTCCTGGCAGCGGTGAATGATGTGGATTATTCTCCTGTCGGTAATTGTGGTTTTCTGCATAACGCCACTTTTACCCCGGAAGTGGAGAGTCAGCCGACCTGCCTTGACAACGGCGTGCCTGTTTTTGAGCGTGCTCACGCCGTAGGACTTGTTTTGCAGTGCATATTGCTCATTGCCAATGCGGAAACCCGTTTGGTCCAATATTTTGACGATGGCAGCCGTGATAACTTTGAGCTCCAGCTTTTTCAAGGCGAGATCATGCTCAACAGCACGCCTGATGGCAGGCAGACAACGCCCAAATGCCAGCATGCGGCTGAATTTTTCCTGCGTGCGCTGCTCTTGCCACAGAGGATGGTATCTGTATTGAAGGCGGCCTTTGGCGTCGCGTCCCATTGCCTGTATATGGCCTTGTGCAGAAGGACAGATCCATACATCCGTGTAGGCAGGCGGAATGGCCAGCTTGCGTATTCTTTCGAGTTCCTCCAGTGCCCGTATATGTTTCCCGTCTGCAGTGAAATAGGCAAAACCGCGGCCCCGGCGTACACGACGCCAGCCTTCCGAAAATGTATCTATATAGACAAGTGGCGCTTGTGCGTCCATTGCTATGCCATCAGGCTATTTCCCTGTATGGGCGGAGGCGAGGACGGAGGGTCGGTATAGGGCGCGGGGGGAGGAGCCGGAGGCGGGTCTCCCAGGGGGGGGAAGTATGGGGTCTGTGGGAGGAGGATTGACGGGCGGCGCAATGGGAGGAGTAGGCGGAGTCGTATGCATGAAATGGCTCTTTCCAAATTCACTGAGTGCCTGTTGAGGTCTTGTTGTCCCACGGAAGGGGCTCTGAGTTCCGGCAAAAAACATGCCTGGAAATCACGCTCGGACTGGTGGTTGTTTTTATTTTTACAAGTCCGGTGACCGCTATTGCATCCGATACGAAGGCTGATTTTGGGGTGAAACGATATTTGATATGGGAATGCCGTTGAAAAGCTTTCTGTCCGTGGACATTGAACTGAGGCTTTCGGCCTGTGCTGCCGTGGAATCCGTGCAGCGAGGCAACGCGCAGCCGGGGCGGGCATGCTAATTGCCCTTGTCTTCGCACAGGCGCTGAAACTGCCACAGCAAGAAATGCAAGGAGTCGAGCAATGACCACAGTCAAGGATGTGATGACACGCGGTGTGCGAAGCCTTTCGCCCACAGATACCGTGCAATTTGCTGCCCAGGCCATGGATGAACTGGCCGTGGGCTCGGTGCCCATATGTGACGGACAGAAGCTGGTCGGAATGGTGACCGACCGCGATATCACCATCAGAAGCACGGCCCAGGGTTTGCCAGCAGACACCACCTCCTTGTCGCAAGTGATGTCCGAGGGCGTGCGATGGTGCTATGAAGACCAGACGCTGGAAGAAGCTGCGCGCCAGATGTGTGACGCCCAGATACGGCGCTTGCCGGTGGTGGACAGGGAAAAGCGCCTGGTCGGCGTCCTGTCCCTAGGGGATGTGGCTGTCAAGTTCAGCGCAGAAGAGGCCGCCCAGGCTCTCCGGGATATTTCCAAGCCGGCCGAGCCCGACAGGCGCGGCATATCTGCCGCGGCAGGCAGTGCGGCCGGCGGAGCCACCCCCTGACACAGGCGGCTTGCGGTGCAGCCGCATCGACATAGAGAACCGAAAACTACCAGCCACTCAACCACGATGGAGATCGCCATGGCAAAGCGCCCCTATGATGCAGCACAACTCAAGCAGCTCTTGCTGCAGATGATGGAAACCGAACTGGGGGGCGAGCTTGTCTACCGGACGGCGCTGGAAGCTGCATGCAATGACGATTTGAAAAAGGAATGGGAAGAGTATCTTGAGGAAACGCGCAAGCATCAGGAAGTGGTGCGCAGCGTGTGCGAGGCTCTGGACATGGATCCCGACGAGCAATCCCCGGCACGGATGGTTGTGAAGTCCATCGGTGAATCCCTCGTCAAGGCCATGGAGCTGGCCAGGAAGACCTGCGATGCAAAAACTGCGGAAATCATGGCCTGCGAATGCGTCGTGCATGCCGAAACCAAGGACCAGGCCAACTGGGAATTGCTTGGCAAGATAGCCGAGGCAGCCGGGGGCAAGCAGCAGGAGATTTTGCAGCAGGCGTACGACAGCGTCTGGAAGGATGAGCAGCATCATCTGTTCCATACCAAAGGGTGGTGCAGAGAGCTGGCCATTGAACACCTGGGCATGCCTTCGGTTCTTCCTCCGCCCGAAGAAGCCAAGCAGGTGGAAACCGCGATTGGAGCGGCCCGTGCCGAGCAGCAGCGAAGCAAAATGCTCTGATGCTCCTCGCAAGGAAATGCGGCGGCTGAAACCCGCGAAAGTGCCTCATAGCCCGGAAGTGCTGGTGCTGGTCGATGTGATCAATCCCCTGCATTTTCCGAATGCGCAAGCACTCCTTCCCGCCGCCCTCGAGGCTTCGCACCGTATTGCCAAGCTCAAGGCCAGGCTGGCTGCCCGGGGTGTCGCGGCCATCTATGCCAATGACAACTATGGCACCTGGCACAGCGAATTCAGCGATGTGCTGGCCTCCTGCCGTGCGTTGCCGGGTGCACGGGGCGAAATAGCGCGGAGGCTGGCCCCACAGCCTCAGGACCTCGTCATCCTGAAGCCCCAGCATTCGGCCTTCCATTCCACGCCCCTGGAGCACCTGCTGCGCAGGATGCAGGCGGAAAAGCTCATCATCGTAGGCTTCGCGACCGATATGTGCGTGATGCTGACTGCCACGGATGCACGCATGTCGGGGTATGAGGTCTGGATACCGCAGGACTGTACGGCCGCGGAATCCTCCCGCTGCAAGCAGGACGTTCTAAACCAGTTGAAAGCCGCCTTCAAATGCTCGACCAGGGCAGCCTTGCCCAAGTCCGCACGCATGGAGAAGCTGTCGTAAGGCAGCCCATATGGATGTGCCTCCGGGGTGGCCTTTGTTGCATCACCGTCCCGAGTCCGGATTCATGGGCCGGCCAGGCGCTGCGCTATGGCTTCTGCCGCTGCCGGCAGCGGCAGAGAAGTCCCTCGGAGAGATGGACTTTCAAGAATCGATGCCTGCGCCTTTTCCATCTCTTTCTTTGCCCGGCACAATGCCGATGGAATCTTGCCCCGGTCTTTGTCAGTTCGAGGTTCTGGGGCAGGCGCTTGAACAGCTGGGTGTCGAGACGCTCTTTCAGGCGTGCGATGGCTTTGCGCACGGCAGATTCCGTAAGACAGAGGCTCCGGGAAGCCGCACCGAAGCTTCCCGCGTTGGCAGTGGCAACAAAGACATCGATACCTCTGAGGCGGCCTAACAGCCGCATGAGCTATCCTTCTGGCTTGTTTGCATGGTCTGGATTCGGCCATATGGCGCATGACCGAGTGCATCATGTATTGCAGCAGGGCAGTGGTTTGGGCTATTTGTCGGTGACCCATTTTTCCAGCCACTGCAGTATTCTCTGCAGCGCATCCACGCGATGTGCAGGCTTGCCGCTGACGGCAAAAGAATGATCTCCCCCGGGGTACAGAACCATCTCTGTGGGGGTGTCGGTGGTGTATCTGAGCTTGACAAACAATTCTTCCGTTTGGGCTCGCGGGCAGCGCTCGTCCTCCATGCCCTGCAGGAACAGGGTGGGAGTTTTCGCCTTGTCTATGCTGCTGGCAGGTGACAATTTATGGAAGATATGGTGGCTCTCCTCTTCATCCACTTCCATCGAATAAGTGTCTGCGTAATAGCCGCTATCCGAAGTCCCGAAGTGGGATTCGAGGTTTGCCACAGGAGCGCTGACAATGGCAGCCTTGAACCTGTCCGAATGGCCTATTGCATAGGCCGCCATGTAGCCGCCATATGAATTGCCGATGATTGCCGCTTCCCTGGCAATGCCTTGCTGCTGCAGTTGGCCGAGTGCACCAAGGTGTTGGGGCAAATCGAGTTCCCCCCATTTCCCGCGCAGACGCTCCGAGAAATCTCGTCCGTAACTGCTGGAGCCCACGGCATTCAATGCAAGCACTGTCCAGCCGCGCGAGCAAAGGATCTGCCAATAGGCATGGGAGGAAAATTGGAAATCCACATAGCTTGCAGGTCCTCCGTGGATATCGATCAACAGAGGCCTCGCTTTTTCAAGCCCGTCGCCATCCCGCAGCGCAAGCAACCAGCCATCTATCTTCTCGATGCTGCCGCCGCCGGCAGGCACGTCAAAAACACGATGCTCTGCATGGAGCCTGTCTCGCTCTTGCCACCACGGGTTGAAGTGCGACAACTGTGTTTCTTCTTCCTGCCCGTCCCATCTTCTGCAGTAGAGTTCCTGCGCGGATACCAGGTCTTCACTGCTGTAGACGAGAAAGTCATTGGCAGCCAATATCCCAACTTGCCGCTCTCCCTGCGCGAGCGGCCGGGTCTTTACCGTAGGAACGGATATTTCAACCACGCTTTGCAGTCCGCGGATGGCCTGTATGAATGCGACGGCAGTGCTGTCCTTTTTCCAGTGAAGCTCTCCGGCCACGACTTCAATGGACTCGTCACCCAGGGGCCTGACCTGCCTGCCGTCCATGTCGATGAGCCACAGCCGCATCTGGGCATCGCCGTCTGCCTGCGCTCCTGCAAACACTATCCATTTGCCGTCCGGAGACCAGCTGGGCGAGGAGCAGTTATTCTGCCCGGAGCTCAGGCGCATGCATTGCGCAGGCTTGTCGCCTTCCAGGTCCAGCAGCCATATATCCGTGCAATGCTGCTGGCCTTCCTCTTCCCTGGTTCTGCAAAAGCATAGGCGCTTGCCATCGGGTGCCCAGGCTGCGGAATGGACATTGAAGTCGCCGGCCGTCAGCTGCCTGGGTTTTCCCTCCGCCGCGTCCAGCATGAACAGATGGGTTCGCGCATCGAGCAGATAGCCCGTGCCATTCATCTTGTAGGGCAGTCTCCAGCATAGATGGGGAGCATCGGCCTTGCGCGCAGGCGCATCGGCGCCATCCCAGCGCATGCAACCTTCCTTTCGCCGGTCCGGATCCACCGTGACGCTGGCCAGCACCAGCAGGCGATCGCCTTGCGGCCGCCACCAGACCTCGGAGGCGCCGCCTGCCAGGTGGCCGAGCTGACGTGCTTCTCCGCCATCCATGGGGAGAATGTGGACTTGCGAGGTTCCATCCCCGGCGCGATCCGACAGAAATGCCAATTGGCTACCGTCATGCGAATAGCGCGGCGATATATCCATGTGAGAGCCAAAGGTCAGCTGGCGTGGATGCTTGCCGTTCAAGGAAAATTCCCAGAGCGTGGAGAAATAGCCATCGGATTCGGTGTCGATCGCCTTGACGGCGCATACCGCGATTTCCTTTTCAACATTTACGTTGATGGCGGTAATGATTTTCTCCAGTTCGATATCCTGGGGCACAAAGTTTTTTGGCATGGAATTTTCCCTGTAACCCTACCGAACTGGCAAATTCCGTTCCATTATTTTCTTGAAGACTTGGCATGCTGAAAGCTCGCATTGCCGGCGATAGGCTGGAAGAGGGGGCTTTGAAGGGGACATTGCCGCCCTGCAGCTTTTGCAGTGGCGGCGGCCGGATAGGCAGGAGGGAAGGACGCTGCGCCATAAAAGCCGGCGTGCCTTTGCCAAGTCGAAGCCGGCAGTCCAGCGGATTTGTCTCCATGGAAAATCCGTCTCTGGAGTGGAGCGGCATCACATTCGACAGCGAATGGTTTAGGAAACAAATACAGGTCTCGGACCACCTCAGGCAAGAGAGCGCACCGATGGCTCGCGGCTCCAGAACCGGGTTTTAGCGCCTTCGAGGAAGGCATCGGTATCGTCGATGGAAAAAACGCCTTCATCGGAAGTGATGCCTGCCTTTGCCATGAGGGCCTGCGTTGCTTCGCAGGCCGCGATGGCTTTCAAATGGACGAAGGCATCCCTGAACCAGGCTTGTGCATCGGCGTCCATGCACAGCCTTTCTGCGGATTCCGGTGTCAGCACGGCGACCACGGCGTCGAATTGCGCCGATGGACTGCCTGCCAGATGGCCGTGGGCGGCAAGCAGGCTGCCGTCATCCAGTCTCGCTCCTGCGATCTTCGGTGCAACGATCCTGACCATGGCTTTTTCCGCCTGCAGTGCCCCGCGGAGCTTTGCAATGGCATGCGCGTTCGATCCATCGTCGGCGAGGATTGCCACGCAACGCCCTTCCAATGTGTGCTTCATGCGTCCGATGAGCGTGGAGGCGGGGCTCGGATCGAGGTTCAGTACCGGCATTGCAGGCTCCGCCGGCCGTGGCAGCGGGCTGATCCCCAGTCCCTGAGCGACGCGTTTGCCGAGGTCCTCGTCGATCACCAGCAGATGGCTCACCATGGCCATACGCACGTGGGCGGTTTCGACCTTGGAAAGCTCGAAAACCAGAGCGCTGGCGAGATGGGATTGCTCGACGGTGTCCTGGCTTCGATAAAACATCCGGGCCTGGCTGTAGTGATCGGCAAAGCTTTCAGGGCGCAGGCGCCCTTTGGTTCCCGCAGGAGCGGCCTGCGCGAAATGCCTGAATCCGGTGGCCCTGCAGGCACGAGGGCTGTCCGCCTGCAGGCTCGAAGGCTCGTAGGCCACCCGTCCATGCGGTCGCTGCGTCTGCATGTGGCCATCGCGTTGGTTGTTCGCAAAAGGGCACTGCGGCGCGTTGATGGGCAACTGCGCGAAATTGGGACCGCCCAGGCGCAGGAGCTGCGTATCCAGATAGGAAAACAGGCGGCCCTGCAAGAGCGGGTCGTTGGTGAAATCGATGCCCGGTGGAACATTGGCGGGGCAGAAAGCCACCTGCTCGGTTTCGGCAAAGAAGTTGTCGGGCCAGGGATCCAGCACCATCTGGCCGATACGCCGCAACGCAATGAGCTCTTCAGGAATGATCTTGGTAGGGTCGAGATGGTCGAAAGGCAGGATCTGCGCCTGTTCCTCGGTGAACAACTGCACGCAAAGATCCCAGGCAGGAAAGGCACCGGCTTCGATGGCTTCGAACAGGTCGCGCCGGTGATAGTCATTGTCGGCCGCCTGGAGCTTGAGCGCTTCGTCCCAGACTGTCGATTGGATTCCCAGGGCCGGGCGCCAATGGAACTTCACATAGGTGCTCCTGCCTTCCGCATTGACCAGCCGAAAGCTATGGATGCCGAAGCCTTCCATCATGCGCAGACTGCGCGGCAGGGTGCGATCGCTCATGATCCACATCACCATGTGCATGGACTCCGGCCTCAGCGAAATAAAGTCCCAGAAAGTGTCATGCGCGGTTGCGGCCTGCGGAAAAGCCCGGTCGGGTTCCATCTTCAGCGCATGCACCAGGTCCGGGAACTTCATCGCATCCTGTATGAAGAACACGGGAATGTTGTTTCCCACCAGGTCCCAGTTGCCCTCTTCGGTATAGAACTTGACCGCAAAGCCGCGCACGTCCCGTGGCGTATCCACGGATCCCGCACCGCCTGCCACCGTGGAGAACCTGGCAAAGACCGGTATCCTCCTGCCGGTTTCCGTCAGTACCTTGGCCGTGGTGAAGCCGGACAGAGAGTCCGTCAACACGAAATATCCGTGAGCTGCAGAGCCTCTGGCGTGTACGACGCGTTCGGGAATGCGCTCGTGGTCGAAATGCGTGATCTTTTCCCGCAGGATGAAGTCTTCCAGAAGGGTGGCGCCATGTTTGGCGTCTGCAAGTGAGTTCTGGTTGTCGGCAACCACTATCCCCTGCTGTGTCGTCAGCGGTGGATGGCTTGCCTGGGCTTGCTGCTGTGGCTCTCCACCTGCGCCGATATTGTCATTTCCATCAAATGTTTCACGGATCGCATGGGGCATGGGCATCTCCTTCGATAGCGTGGCCGAAGCGGTTGAGGACGATCAAGCCACCGGGCAATCCGACTGCCAGCAGCTCATTGCAGCGGACATGAGGCGCTCTCTTCAGTGGAACTTTCCCTGCGCCGCGGTGGCGGCATTGGATGAGTGCCTGCGGGCGCCCTGCGAGGCCTTGTTCCTTGGAGCACGGGACGGCATGTTCTCTTCCTGCCGCGAAACGGACTTGCGCGGTCTTTCATTTCGCCCGAGCAGGCTTCTTTCCAGCAGGGTGGTGAGATCCATCACCTCGGAACCGCTCCGGGAAGGCAGTACGTTCGGTTCGTGCCTGAGGGCCTGGGCGTCCCTGGCCTGGATCTTGGTTTCCAGCAGGCGATGTATTTCGTCTTGGAACGAGTTCCTGAACTGGTCGGCATCCCAGGGCTGCGTCATTTCATTGATCAATGCCAGGGCCATTCGGATTTCCGACGCCTTGATGCCTGCGTCCCTGGGGTCCAGGGGCGGAAGGTTCAACGCCTCGAAAGGACGGATTTCTCCGCCCCAGCGCAGAAGATTGAGGATGAGTGCCCTGCCGCAGGGAATGAGCAAAGCCAGGTGCTGCTTGGTCTGGATGACGATTCTGGATATGCCCACCTTGTTGCTTTTCTTGAGGGCCTCCCTGAGCAAGGCATAGGTTTTTTCCCCGCCATTCAAAGGCGCTGTGTAGTAAGGCTTTTCCAGGTAGATAAAGGGAATTTCGTCGACATCTATGAACGCCTCTATCTCTATCGCTCGGGTGAGCTTGGGAAATGCGGCCATGATCTCCTCTTCGGTAAGGACCACGTACTTGCCGTTCTCATACTCCACACCCTTCACAATTTCCGAAGGTTTCAGCTCTTCCCCAGTGGCCTTGTTGATCCGCTTGTAGCCAACCGGCTGCAAGGTTCTTTTGTCCAGCCAGTTGAAATCGGTATCGGAGCTGGATGTGGCGGAATATAAGCCGATGGGTATATGGACCAAGCCAAAATTTACAGCACCTTTCCAAACGGCGCGGGTGGAAGAATAGTTTGATCGGGTGTTCTGAGCCATGGTCTATTCCTGTAAAGATCGGCCCGTCGGCAGGCCGGACCGGTTATTTCATTGATTTTTCCAGGTGGTTATTTCATGGGAAAATGGAAAGCAGCCATGGATCAATCCCGGAGCTAATATGCAAATAAGCGTCGATGGAATAAAAACCATGATCTGATCCAAGATGCATACCGTGCTTTTCTGTATACCTAGGAGGGTTTATGAATAAGCATATATGCAAGCGCCAAAATTAGACCTATCAATATCAAGAACATCCAGAGATTCCGGTATGTGCGCTTGCTCCTGGAGTGGAATATGGAGATAGCGTCGGCCGCTGCACAGGGAAAGGCTTCTGCAGTCGTTCGATAGTAGCGTACGTGCGGCTCGGGATTGAAATACTCATCAGGCGTTACGCGTTGCATAGCATCTCCAGGATAAATATCAGCGGAATCAATGTGCCGAAAGAATATCAATGGGCCACCCACGATGTTTGAGAATTCTGGTTGGATCCGAGGCAAGTGTCGTTCCTGGAATATTGCAAAATTTCTGCTGGGTAAAAAAATGAAACTGCAATTGCAATAAATGCCGCTTCTTTTGCTGAAAATAATTCAACGAAACCATTTTCCGGCCTGCAGCTGCATCTGCCACAACCAATGCAGCACATTTGCAGGCCTGAATTGCATACTGTTGTATTTGCAGACAGACCATGCCCTGTGATTTGGTTATATTGCAGAGGTCAGCGACCCAATGAAATATTGCAAGCTGTTTGTGTCGGCACAACCTGGTAGCCAGGGGCCGGGTTTCTCATGCCCAGATTCATGCCTGCACCAATTCGAACGAGAAAGGAAGAACAATGCCTCGAGGTGACAAATCCGCTTATACCGACAAGCAAAAGCGCCAAGCCCGGCACATCGAAGACAGCTATGAAGATCGGGGTGTCAGCCATGAAGAGGCTGAAAGGCGGGCCTGGGCTACGGTCAACAAGGAAACCGGCGGAGGAAAGAAGTCCGGCTCGGGACGGGGCCATTCCGTGGACCATTCGCCGTCCCGCAAAGGTGGAAAACTGGGCGGCGCCGCGTCGGCATCGCGGCCGGCACAGGAGCGTTCGGCATCTGCAAAGAAAGCCGCTGCCACACGCAAGAAAAATGCAGAGGCTGCCAAGAAGTGAGCGGGCCACAGCCCATTGTCTGCCCGAATTGCATTCGTCTCATATGAATGCCCGCAATGTGCGGGCAGGAAGAAAGAAGAGCCGGTGCCCCGGGGCTGAGGCGTGTCTGGTAAGTGGTGTTGGGTGGCGTGCAATCCAGACCCGGCTGAAAACCGGTTTAAAGCAGGGGATCTGTCAAATAGGCAAGGCCCAGCGTAATTGCACCTATTTCAGACCAGACAAAAAGCATCAAAAGAAGAAATGAAGCAGTATCTTTGACATGAAGCTTGCTGTAGATGAATTTTGTAAATTTTTCTGCAAGAATTACATAGATCATGTAACTGCTCCGGTATGAATGGTTTGTTCTAAGGAAAAAATATGCCGATCGGCGTTTGGCGAAGATAAATTAAGCAAGAAGGGTGCCAGAAAGACTGGTTCCCGTCGGGAACGCCACATGCCGCAGATTTTCCATGAAAGACCAAGACAAATCCCGTAATCAGACGCCTCGCCCTGGCATACCGTCGCTGTTTCCCAAGCGTGGAATCCTGTGGGCGCTGGCGATTGTTCTCATCATCTGGCTTGTCATCATGTTCCCTCCCTGGTAAATGCGGAGGGCAACGGGTTGTTTTATTTTCGCATTGCCGTAGCTAAAAGCATTCCGGCATTGAAAATTGCAAACCCATAAAATCCTGCCTGGAATTGCTTTAAGCTCAAGGTTGCGAAAAAATCCCATGGATTGGGAGAAACGGGAATGGCTTTTCAATTCAGGTGAAGGCCGGTGAATACAATGTGTGGAGAAAGGTATGGATGCCTGGGCGACCGAAAGCAATATTGTGTCCTTCGATAAAGTGAGCGGCACAAACGTCTACGATTGCCTGGGCGAAAAGCTGGGCACCATCGATTCATTGATGATCGACAGATTTTCCGGAAAGGTGCGGTATGCCGTACTGGAGTCCGGCGGGATTTTGGGCATGGGCGCCGACCGTTATCCGCTGCCCTGGGAATCCTTGAGCTACGAGCCCAGCAAAGGCGGCTATGTGGCACATCTCACCAGAGAGCAGATTGAAAATGCCCCCAGGTACGAAAGCGGAACGGCCAAGGAATATACGAACGAATACGGGCGTAGCATTAGCGATTATTATGGAGTGCCATATTTCTGATGGCTGTCCTGGCGAGGTGCTAGCCATGGGAGCAAGGCCTGCCAATGCAGGCTTTTGCTTTCTGCCGCGGCAGTTGCTGGCGGCCAGGGTCTGAGCAGTGCCGCAGCAGGGGCGCCCGCAGCAGGCGGGCTGCCCGATAAAGCCGCCGTTATAGACATATTTCGGTGCGCCCGGTACTTGCAAGGGGCAGCGGCCGCTAAACTGATTTCAGTCAAAAGTGGAAAGGCGGTGGTTGTGCATTTCGATATCGTGATCGTCGGCGGAGGGGCCGGAGGCCTGGAGCTTGCAGCCCGGCTGGGCCGCCAGCTGGGAAGCGGGCAGGGCCGCGAGCGTGTGCTGCTCATCGACAAGTTTCCATTCCATATCTGGAAACCGACACTGCATGAGGTGGCTGCCGGCACGCTGGATGCGCATCAGGAAGGACTGTCCTATACGGTGCTGGCAAGGCGCAACCATTTCAGCTTCACGATGGGGGAGTTATGTGCCCTGGATACGCAGCGCAAGACCGTCACGCTGGAGGCCATCCATGGCGCGCAGGACGAGGAAATCGTTCCGTCCCGCACCGTGAGCTTCAAGCGCCTGGTGCTGGCGCTGGGCAGCGGCTCGAATTCGTTCGGTACGCCGGGCATCGAGCATGCCTACCTGCTCGAGAACGTGCGCGATGCGCAGCGCTTCCATTCCGACTGGCTGAGCGCCAGTGCACGCGCCTCGTTCTCGAATGAGCGCAGCCTCTCCATCGCCATCGTGGGCGCCGGAGCCACCGGCGTGGAGCTGTCGGCGGAGCTGCTGGAAGCCCATGCGGTTCTGCTCGACAGCCTGGGCAGCGCCCAGCGCTTCAGGCTCGATATTTCCCTGGTGGAAGGCGGGGACCGCATCCTGGGCGGTTTGCCGCCGCGCATCTCGGAGCAGGCCATGCTGGCGCTGCGGCGAAAGCAGGTCAACGTGCTCACCGGCACGCGCGTGCAGGAGCTGCGCAAGGGCGTGCTGGTCACTTCCGCGGGCGAGATCCATGCCGACATGATCGTCTGGGCCGCGGGCATCAAGGCGGCGGACAGCAATGCCAGGCTGGGCCTGGAAACCAATCGGCTCAACCAGTTTGTCGTGGACACGCATCTGCGCACTTCGGTGCCCGAGATCTATGCCATGGGCGATTGCGCCGCCTGTCCCTGGGGCGAGGACAAGCTCGTTCCCGCACGGGCCCAGGCTGCCCACCAGCAGGCGGCCTATCTGGCCAAGGTGTTCCTGGCCATGCTGCGCGAGAGCGACGTGCGCGAGCCCTTTGTCTACCAGGACCTGGGTTCGCTCGTCTCGCTGGGCGACAACAAGGGCGTGGGCAATTTGATGGGCGGGCTGGCCGGCAAGAACTTCTTCGTGGAAGGACTGATGGCCAAGTGGATGTACATGTCGCTGCACCTGATGCACCACCGCGCCATCCTGGGCCTTGGCAAGACCGTGCTGCTGGCCCTGGCCCGGCTGCTGCAGCAGCGCGTATCCGGCCGGCTCAAGCTGCACTGATCATTGCATCTGCTTCCAGCTGCGCAGCAGGCGATACAGCGTCCCGCGCGAGATGCGCAGCTGCCGGGCTGCCTGGGAGATATTTCCGCCATGGGCGGCCAGCGTGGCCTCGACCAGCCTGCGGTTGTGCTCGCGCAGCGTGGGCTGGCAGGCTGCATCTTCCGCGTCCATCCCCGCCTCTTCGGCGGCTGCTTCGGGCGGACGCGGTGCCAGCACGGCCGGCTGCGCCGCACCTGCGGCTTCTTCCTCGGCCAGCAGGGCATGTGCTCCACAGGCCTGCAGCCGCGCCTGTGCCCAGACGCCAAGACCGCTGGCCAGCCTGAGGAACCGGGGTGCCGCGGCAGCGCTCAGGTGCAGCAACTGCTGCAGGCTGTGGCCGAACAGGCTTTCCACCTCGCGCGATGCGGCGTCGGCCGGCAGCAGGCCCACGATGCGGGCGCCTGCGTCATTGAGCCAGGCGACGTGGCCATCGGAGGCAATGCCGGCCAATCCCTGCAAAGGCGTCTCCAGCAGCGCGGGATGGAGCTGGAAGCGCAGTATCAGATGCTCCTGCGACTGCGCCTGCAGCAATGCGTTCTCGATCACGGTGGCATGCATGCCCACCATCTGGCCGGCGTCGAAGCCGAAGGGGCGGGCCAGCGTGGTGAGGTCGAGCACACCGACCACCTTGCCGCGCACGTCGCGGATGGGTGCGGCCGCACATTGCAGCAGACGCAGTTCGTCGAAGTAGTGCTCGCCACCCAGGACCGTGCAGGCCTGGCCGGTGGCAGCCACAATGCCAGGTGCCGTGGTGCCGGCAATGCGTTCGCCGATATTGGAGCCGGGCTGTCCCATATGGCGCGACAGCATTTCCGGGGCGGATGACTGCGGCACGGGGCTCAGATAGAGCGCCACGCCGTCGCCGTCGGTCAGCAGCACGCGCACATCGGCGCCCGCCAGCGCCTGCTCCATGGCCGCGATTTCGTGTTGCGCGACCTGGAGCAGGCCCCGGCTGCGCTCCTGCGTGGCATGCAGGCGGCTGCGGGTGACCGGCGCGAACGCCACCTGGCGCTGCGGATCGGGATGCACGCGGCGGCAGCGCATCCAGGACTGGATCACGGCTTCGCTCACCAGCCCAGAGGGGCGCATGCCTTCCTCGAAAAACTGGCGCCTCGCGATTTCGACCCGCTCTGTGGCCGAGGTTGAAAACAATTGCCTGGGCGCATCTGCCGTACGCCATTTTCCAGGCCCCATGGGCATCTCCTCGGGGAACGACGACGGTCGAATGTGTTCCGAAACGGCACAACCGCTGCTTGGTGAAATCCCGAGCATGCAAAAAACAGGACGAGGCGGGATGCTCTGCAGTGCCAATTTGAACAAAGCAGAACCAGGAGACACCCATGAGCTTGCTTGGCAACAGACTCGCGTTCGGCGTTCTTTCGTGTGTGGTCGCGGCTGCAGCATCGGCCCAGGATACCGGCAGCCGCGCCGCGGCCAGCCGGCGCGTGGACCAGTCATTCGTCGTGAACAACGCTGCGGGAACGCCCGACTGGCCCGTTGTCGGCGTGGACTACGCCGAGACCCGCTACAGCCGGCTGGACCAGATCAACACCGCCAATGCCAAGGACCTGGGTCTGGCCTGGTCCTACAACCTGGAGTCCACGCGCGGCGTGGAGGCAACACCCGTGGTGGTGGATGGCGTGATGTATGTATCCGCCTCCTGGAGCGTGGTGCATGCCATCGATGCGCGCACCGGCCAGAAGCTGTGGACCTACGACCCCGGGGTGGATCGCAGCATCGGCTACCGGGGCTGCTGCGACGTCGTCAACCGGGGCGTGGCCTTGTGGAAGGGCAAGGTCTACGTGGGCGCCTACGACGGCCGCCTGATTGCGCTGGACGCCGCCACGGGCAAGGTGGTGTGGGAGCGCAACACCATCGAGGGGCAGAAGGGCTCGTACACCATCACCGGCGCGCCGCGTGTGTTCAAGGGCAAGGTCATCATCGGCAATGGCGGCGCCGAGTACGGGGTGCGCGGCTACCTCACGGCCTACGACGCCGAGACCGGCGAGCAGAAATGGCGCTGGTTCAGCGTGCCCGGCGATCCGTCCCGGCCTTTCGAGGACGAGTCCATGCGACGCGCGGCCAAGACCTGGGACCCCAGCGGCAAGTGGTGGGAGGCGGGCGGCGGCGGCACCATGTGGGACACCATGGCCTTCGACCCCGAACTCAACACCATGTACGTAGGCACCGGCAATGGCTCTCCCTGGGCCCACAAGAAGCGCAGCCCCAAGGGCGGCGACAACCTGTACCTGGCCTCCGTCGTGGCGCTGGACCCCGACACCGGCAAATACAAGTGGCATTACCAGGAAACCCCGGGCGACAACTGGGACTACACCTCCACGCAGCCCATGATCCTGGCCGACATCCGGATCGACGGAAAGCTGCGCAAGGTGATCCTGCATGCGCCCAAGAACGGGTTCTTCTTCGTCATCGACCGCACCAACGGCAAGTTCATCTCTGCCAGGAACTTCGTGCCGGTGAACTGGGCCAGCGGTTACGACAGGAACGGCCGGCCCATGGAGATCGCCGCGGCGCGCGACGGCAGCAAGCCCTATGACGCGATTCCCGGCCCCTATGGCGCGCACAACTGGCATCCGATGTCCTTCAATCCCAAGACCGGCCTGGTGTACCTGCCGGCCCAGAACGTGCCCGTCAACCTGATGGACGACAAGAACTGGAAGTTCAACGAGGTCGGGCCGGGCAAGCCCCAGTCCGGCACCGGCTGGAACACGGGCAAGTTCTTCAATGCCGAGCCGCCCAAGAGCAAGCCTTTCGGCCGCCTGCTGGCCTGGGATCCCGTCGCGCAGAAGGAGGTCTGGCGCGTGGAGCATGTCTCGCCGTGGAACGGCGGCACGCTCACCACGGCCGGCAATGTGGTGTTCCAGGGCACGGCCGACGGCCGGCTGGTGGCCTATGACGCCAGCAATGGCGACAAGCTCTGGGAGACGCCCACCGGCACCGGGGTGGTCGCCGCGCCCAGCACCTATATGGTGGACGGCAAGCAGTATGTCTCGGTCGCCGTGGGCTGGGGCGGCGTGTACGGCCTGGCGGCGCGGGCCACCGAGCGCCAGGGCCCGGGCACGGTCTACACCTTTGCCGTGGGCGGCACGGCCAAGATGCCGGAGTTCGTGGCCCAGCGCATGGGCAAGCTGCTGCAGGGCGTGAAGTACGACCCGGCCAAGGTCGAGGCGGGCACCGCGCTGTATGTGGCCAACTGCGTGTTCTGCCATGGCGTGCCGGGCGTGGACCGCGGCGGCAACATTCCCAACCTGGGCTATCTGGACGCCTCCTATATCGAGAACCTGGGCAGCTTCGTCTTCAAGGGGCCGGCCATGGCGCGAGGCATGCCGGACTTCACGGGCAAGCTGTCCGCGGACGACGTCGAATCCCTCAAGGCCTTCATCCAGGGCACGGCCGACGCGAT
The DNA here is from genome assembly GCF_040187735.1 of Comamonas sp. w2-DMI. Lineage (NCBI taxonomy): Bacteria > Pseudomonadati > Pseudomonadota > Betaproteobacteria > Burkholderiales > Comamonadaceae > Comamonas > Comamonas sp. w2-DMI. The sequence goes on from NZ_JBANEL010000014.1 coordinate 83,844, forward strand.
CCGGCCCAAGAACTGAAGCCGGCCCTCGTGCCGCCGCACAAGCCGGTGCGCCTTGCCAGCGCGCCGGCGATCCTGCCATCAAACGTCAAGGAAACCCGTACATGAAAGACCAGTTGCAGTTCTACATCGACGGCCAATGGGTGGACCCGGCCATTTCGCGCACCCTGGAGGTCGTCAATCCCTCCACCGAGCAACCCATTGCGCGCATCAGCCTGGGCTCGGCCGCCGACGTGGACCTGGCCGTGAAGGCCGCGCGGCGCGCTTTCGAAAGCTATTCGCAGACCCGCCGCGAAGAGCGCCTTGCCCTGCTGGCCAGGGTGCTGGAGGTCTACCAGCGCCGCTACGGCGACTTCGTGCAGACCATCTCGCAGGAGATGGGGGCGCCGCTGTGGCTGTCCAAGGCCGCGCAGGCCGCCACGGGCGTGGCGCACCTGGCGACCACCATCGAGGTGCTCAAGCAATTTTCCTTCGAGCATGTGCAGGGCACCACGGCCATCGTGCACGAGCCCGTGGGCGTGGTCGGCATGATCACGCCCTGGAACTGGCCCGTCAACCAGATCATGTGCAAGGTGGCGCCGGCCCTGGCGGCGGGCTGCACCATGGTGCTCAAGCCCTCGGAGATCGCGCCGCTCAATGCCATCCTCATGGCCGAGGTGCTGCACGAGGCGGGCGTGCCGCCCGGCGTGTTCAACCTCGTCAACGGCGACGGCCCCGGCGTGGGCGAAGCCCTGTCGGCCCACCCGGGCATCGACATGATGACTTTCACCGGCTCCACGCGCGCCGGCATTGCCGTGGCCAAGGCCGCGGCCGACAGCGTCAAGCGCGTGGCGCAGGAACTGGGCGGCAAGTCCGCCAACATCGTGCTCGAAGATGCCGACCTGCAAAAGGCGGTCACCCAGGGCGTGCAGGCCTGCTTCACCAACTCGGGCCAGAGCTGCAATGCGCCCACGCGCATGTTCGTGCCGCGCGCGCTGCACGCGCAGGCAGCGGCCATCGCCAAGGCCGTGGCGGGCGCCGTGACCGTGGCCGATGCTTCGGCCGAGGGCATGCACATGGGGCCCGTGGCCAGCGAAGCCCAGTTCCACAAGATCCAGGCCCTGATCCAGAAAGGGCTGGACGAGGGTGCCACGCTGGTGGCCGGCGGCACGGGCCGGCCCGAAGGGCTGGCCAAGGGCTATTTCGTCAGGCCCACGGTGTTTGCCGATGTGCGCAACGGCATGGCGATTGCCCGCGAGGAAATCTTCGGCCCGGTGCTGGTGATGATTCCCTATGACAGCGAGGAAGAAGCCATCCGCATGGCCAACGACACCGTCTACGGCCTGTCCGGCTATGTGCAGTCCGGCAGCCTGGAGCATGCACGCCGGGTAGCTTCGCGCCTGCGCACCGGCATGGTCCATCTCAATGGCGCGGGGCCGGACTTCGGCGCGCCCTTTGGTGGCTACCGGCAGTCGGGCAACGGCCGCGAGTGGGGCGAGCACGGCCTGCGAGAATTCCTGGAGGTCAAGGCCGTGATGGGCTATGGGATCAAGGAAAGGGAATGAACACAAGAGGCAAGCCGCGCAATGGCGAAACACATGAATGACCGGCCACCGCCTGGGTGCAGCAGCACGGCGCTGGCGCTGGCCGCCGGGCTTCTGGGGCTGCCAGGCATCGGCCTGGCGCAGGAGGCAGAGGCCCCCGGTCCGTTGCCCGAAGTGACGGTGCGCAGCACCTTGCTGGCATCGCCGCTGGAGCAGGCGCCTGCTTCCGTGACGGTGGTGGACGGCGCGCGGGTGCGCGACCGCCAGTGGCAGGTCAACCTGTCGGAATCCCTGGCGGCGGTGCCTGGCATGCTGCTGCAAAACCGCCAGAACTACGCGCAGGACCTGCAGCTGTCCATTCGCGGCCAGGGCGCGCGCTCCACCTTCGGCGTGCGCGGCATCCAGATCTATGTGGACGGAATTCCCGCCACCATGCCGGACGGCCAGGGCCAGACCAGCAACATCGACCTGGCCTCGGTGGAGCGCATCGAGGTGCTGCGCGGCCCGTATTCCGCGCTGTACGGCAATGCCTCGGGCGGCGTGATCAACATCTATACCGAGCGTGGCGAGGGCCGGCCCGAAGTGCACAGCAGCTTCACCGTCGGCAGCAACGGCCAGAAGCGCCTGGGCCTGAAAGCCAGCGGCGAGAGCCATGGCGTGGGCTATGTGGTCAGCGCCAGCCGCTACCTGACCGACGGCTACCGGCCCCAGAGCGCCGCCGACAAAAACCTCTTCAATGCCCGCCTGGACACGCAGCCCGATGAGGACAGTCACCTGACGCTGGTGGCCAGCCATACGGCGATAGACGCCAAGGACCCCGGCGGCGTCACGCCTGCCGAATGGCGGGCCGACCGCCGGGCCGTCGCGCAGGGGCCGCTGGACTACGACGCGCGCAAGAGCGTGAGCCAGACCCAGGCCGGCCTCGGCTACGAGCGGCGCATCGGCGGCGGCAGTGCCCTGCGCCTCATGGTCTATGCGGGCCGGCGCGAAACCATGCAATACCAGGCAACACCGGCCGCCGCGCAAAGGCCGGCCACCAGCGCCGGCGGCGTGATCGCGCTGCAACGCGACTATGGCGGGCTGGACCTGCGCTGGGCCGCGAGCCGCGAAACGTCGGCCGGCCGTTTCGAGCTGGCCACGGGCCTGGCGGCCAATATCACGCGGGAAGACCGGCAGGGCTACAACAATTTCATCGGCAGCCGGTACGGCGTGATGGGCGCGCTGCGCCGCGACGAGCGCAATACGCTGGGCAATATCGATCCCTATGTGCAGGCCTCCTGGGCCTTTGCACCGGCCTGGAAGATGCAGGCCGGGCTGCGCTGGAGCAATGTCAGCTTCGAATCGCACGACCGCTACATGGCGCCCGGCAACGGCGACGACAGCGGCAATGCCGCCTATCACCGCCTGCTGCCCGTGGTGTCGCTGCAGCATCAGCTGGACGAACGCACCCACGTCTATGCCTCGCTGGGCAGCGGGTTCGAGACGCCGACCTTCAATGAAATCTCCTACCGCCCGGCGGGCCTGCCGGGCCTGAACTTCGGCCTGCGGCCTGCCGTCTCGGCCAGCGCCGAAGCCGGCATCCGCCAGCGCTTCGAGGGCGAAAGCATGCGCGGACAATGGGCTGCCGCGCTGTTCCGGACCCGGACGCGGGACGAGATCGTTGCCGCGGAGAATGCCGGCGGCCGCGCCACCTACCAGAATGCCGGCCGGACCCGGCGCCAGGGCATGGAGCTCAGCGCCACGGCCTGGCTGACGCGGCAGTTCAAGCTCGAGGCGGCGCTGACGCTGCTCGATGCCCGGTTGCGCGATGGCTTTTGCGATGCCCGGGGCGGCTGCATCGCTGCAGGCCGGCGCATTGCCGGCACGGCGAGAAGCCAGGCCTACCTGGCCCTGGACTGGCGCCCGGCGCAGGGCTGGAGCCTGGGCCTGGACTGGCGCCAGGTGGGGCGCGTCGCCGCCAACGACGACAACAGCGTCCATGCGCCCGGCTATGGCGTGGCCGGCCTCAGCGTGGGCCATGCCATGCGCCTGGGAGCCTGGACGCTGAACGCCTTTGCGCGGCTGGACAACCTGGCCGACCGGAAATACGTGGGCTCGGTCATCGTCAACGAAGCCAATGGCCGCTACTACGAGGCCGCGCCGGGCCGGCAGTGGATGGCGGGCATGGACCTGGCGTACCAGTTCTGAGCGCCAGCTTGCGATCTCCCGGTCGCCGGCCGGCATTTGGCGCATGGCGCCGTGCTAGGCTGGGCGCTCTTTGTTTTCTGTTCGATTTGCCGTGTACAAGATCTTCTTTATGGCTGCTTGCCTGGCGGTGACCGCGTGCGGCACCTCGGCTCCCGGCCCTGCGCCGGCATCGGCGCCGGCGGTGCCCCCGGCCGTGGGCATGGCCAATCCGGCTTCGGTCCACTGCGCCAGGCTGGGCGGCCGCCTGGTGATCGAGGGCACGGCGCGGGGCCAGGTGGGCATGTGCCATCTGCCCGACGGCTCGGTGCAGGAAGAGTGGGCGCTGTACCGGCGCGACCACCGCTGAAGAAGAGCCTGTCTGGTGCTTTGAAATCGAGAGCAGGCAGCGCTTGCTTTCACTGATTTTCTGATTCTAAATGCCCTGAACCCAAGGCGCTTCATGCGCCAGCTGCTTTGATTTTTGAAGCGCGGCCTTCTTGGGCCGTATCGTCCTGTACGGCTAGGCGCCGGGCATGCCGAACAAATCGTGCGCATCGAGCAGCGCAAAGGCGATCTCGGGATTGCGCTCCAGTCCCTTGCGGATGGCCGCCGGAATGCTTTGCCGCGTCTTGCGGCACAGGCCGGGCAGGTCGGACAGCTCGATCTGTATGCCGCGCATGCTGCGCACCTCGCCGCTGCCGGGCGCGATGGTGATGGACAGGCCCAGCTGCTCCTGGATGCGCTGCTGCATATGGGCCAGATCCTGCAGGCTGCTGATGCGCTCCAGCCGCTCCAGCAGCTTTTTCTCTTCCTCGCGCGTGAGCCGCAGGATGCGGCAGTCGGCCTGCGGATCGCTCAGCAGCTGCTCGCGCCGGCAGACGCAGGCCCCGGGCGGGCATTCGACGCGGACAGGAAAGGGAAGCTGCATACCGGACGGCAAAGGGGCGGGGCACTTGGGTCCATGATGCTACGGGCAGCCCGCCCCCAGGGAAAAGCAGGGAAAGCGTGAGGTGCCGGCGTTGCTGCCTTGCCCGACTTGCTGCCAGGCTTGCCCGGTTTCAGGCATAGTTGCGGGTTATTACCAAAAAGACCGGCTGCAAACACCTGGGCAGCGGGTCGAGAAAATTCGGGTGAAGGCCTGCGTTGCACGCGCCGGCTCCAGCCCTTGTCTCCATTGACTTTTGATCGCGCACCGTCCGGCTCCTTGCGGGGGCTTTGTGCGGCGTGCCTATATCTTCATGATTGAAATTCGGGATCTGTCCCTGACTTACCAAGGCCCCAAGGGGCCTGTCCACGCCCTGCGCGGCATCGATCTGCAGGTCCGGTCGGGCGAGGTGTTCGGCATCATCGGCCGCAGCGGCGCCGGCAAGAGCTCCCTGGTGCGCTGCCTGAACCTGCTCAACCGGCCCACGGGCGGCCAGGTGATCGTGGGTGGGCGCGACCTGATGCAGCTGTCCGAGACCGAGCTGCGCGCCGCACGCCGCGACATCGGCATGGTGTTCCAGCATTTCAATCTGCTGTCCTCGCGCACGGTGTTCGACAACGTGGCGCTGCCGCTGGAGCTGGCCGGCATGGCCAAGAACGAGATCCGCCAGCGCGTGACGCCGCTGCTGGAACTGGTGGGGCTGGACCACCTGGCAGACCGCTATCCGGCCCAGATCTCGGGCGGCCAGAAGCAGCGCGTGGGCATTGCGCGCGCGCTGGCCAGCCATCCCAAGGTGCTGCTCAGCGACGAGGCGACCTCGGCCCTGGATCCCGAGACCACGCGCTCCATCCTGGACCTGCTGCGCAAGGTCAACCGCGAGCTGGGCGTGACCGTGGTGCTGATCACTCACCAGATGCAGGTGATCAAGCAGATCGCCGACCGCGTGGCCGTGATCGACGGCGGGCGGATCGCCGAGATGGGCTCGGTCATCGAGGTGTTCACGCGCCCGCAGCAGGCCATCACCAAGAGCCTGATCGACGAGATCGTGCCGCAGGAGCTGCCCGCGTCGGTGTCGGCCCGCGTGCACCAGCTGTCGCAGAAGCTGCAGGCCGGCCAGGTCGGCCAGCTGCTGCGCCTGTCCTATGCGGGCGAGAGCGCATACCAGCCCATCCTGTCGCACCTGATCCGCGAGCTGGGGCTGGACCTGTCCATCCTGCACGGCCAGATCGACGAGATCCAGGACCAGACCTTCGGCTCGCTGGCCGTGTATGCCAGCGGCGAGCCTGCCAGGATCGAAGCCGCCGTCACCCATCTGCGCGCCGGCGGCGTGCAGGTGCAGATCGTGCCCGGAGCGTGACCTAAAGGATTGAGAGCGATGTTTGAGAATTTTTCGGAAATGATGCTGCAGCTGCTGCTGGATTCGCTGTGGGAGACCCTCATCATGGTCGGCGTCTCCGGCCTGATCGGCGGCCTGATCGGCATTCCCCTGGGCGTGTTCCTGCGCGTGACGGACCAGGGCGGCATTTTGCAGAACGGCCCGGCCAACAAGATCGTGGGCTGGATCGTGAATGCGCTGCGCTCCACGCCGTTCATCATCTTGCTGGTGGCCATCATCCCGCTGACGCGCCTGATCACGGGCTCGTCCATCGGCACCTGGGCCGCCGTGGTGCCGCTGACCATTGCGGCCGCGCCCTTCGTGGCGCGCCTGGTGGAAACAGCCCTGCGCGAAGTGGACAACGGCCTGGTCGAGGCTGCCCAGTCCATGGGCGCGAGCACCGCGCAGATCGTGTGGAAGGTGCTGCTGCCCGAGGCGCTGCCCGGCATCGTGGCCGGCCTGACCATCAGCTTCGTGAGCCTGACCGGCTACTCGGCCATGGCCGGCGCCATCGGCGGCGGCGGCCTGGGCGACCTGGGCATCCGCTATGGCTACCAGCGCTTTCTGCCCGACGTGATGCTGGTGGTGGTGGTCATCCTGATCTTCTTCGTGCAGGCCATCCAGAGCCTGGGCGACTGGGTGGTGCGCCGCCTGAGCCACCGCTGACCGGGCCCGGCGAAAGATACGGCTGCCAAAAAAGCAGCAAGGCCGGCGCCGCGGTTGTTGGCGCTGGCCCTAAAATGAGTGCTTCAATTTTTTCCAGGCCACCCAGGCAATGCGGTGGCCGCTATTTTTTTGGATAGACAAAGCAAATGATGGATGGTCTGATCACCGGCCGGCTGACCGGTATTCCCGAAAGCCGCGTGGACCGCAACCGCCGCCCCTACATGGTGGCGCGCATGCGCGCCAACGCGGGCGACGGCTCTTCGATTCCGGTCAATATCGTGTCCTTCGACAATGCCCCCTGCGCGGTGCTGCGCAGCCTCTCCGAAGGCGATGCGATCGCCTTGCGCGGCAGCTTCACGCCCAAGGTCTGGATCGACCGTCAGGACCAGTCGCATGCCGTGCTCGACGTGGTGGCCCAGCAGGTGCTGGCCGCGCCCAGCCTCTCGGATCTCTGAGCAGCGCCCGGCGATTTCCGAAAAGCGCGTCCTGGCACTGCCGGCGCGCTTTTTTCATGCCCGCTGGCAGGCCGGGCGTTTTGCAGCGCCCTTGTGCCATTCGGTGCTTTGCATGTGAGCAATCTGTCTGAAGCGGCGGCGGAAAAAGGCTCTCTGCCGAAGTAAAGTGTTGCCACTCGTTATTTGCTCCCACAAGGATTTCCCATGCTGAACAAGCGCACACTCCTGCGCAATACCCTGGCCGTTGCAGCGGCTGCCACCTTGGCCTTTGCCGCCCAGGCACAGGACAAGACCATCAAGCTCGGCGTGACCGCCGGCCCGCACGCCCAGATCATGGAAGTGGTCAAGAAGGTGGCGGCCAAAAACGGCCTGAACATCAAGGTGGTGGAGTTCGGCGACTATGTGCAGCCCAATGCGGCCCTGGCCGCCGGCGACCTGGATGCCAACAGCTACCAGCACCGCCCCTATCTGGACGCCCAGGTCAAGGACCGCGGCTACAAGATCAGCTGGGTGGCCGATACCGTCAACTTCCCGATCGGCATCTACTCCAGGAAGATCAAGAAGCTGGCCGACCTGCCCACGGGCGCCAAGTTCGGCCTGCCCAACGACCCGACCAATGGCGGCCGCGCCCTGCTGCTGCTGCAGGCCCAGGGCCTGATCAAGCTCAAGGACAACGCCGGCCTCAAGGCCACGCCGCTGGACGTGGTCTCCAACCCCAAGAAGCTGCGCTTCGTGGAACTGGACGCTGCCCAGCTGCCGCGCTCGCTGGACGATCTGGATGCCTCGACCATCAACACCAACTTCGCCATCTCGGCCGGGCTGAACCCCAAGACCGACGCGATTGCGCTGGAGTCGGCGAAGAACCCCTACGTCAACATCCTGGTCGTGCGTGATGCCGACAAGAATCAGCCCTGGGTGGCCCAGCTGATCAAGTCCTACCACTCCGAGGAAGTGCGCCAGTTCATCGACAAGGAGTTCAAGGGCTCGGTGTTCCCGGCGTTCTAGGCTTCACCCCCTGAGCCGCTGCGCGGCCTCCCCCGGGGGACGGCATCATCGCTGCGGGGCGGCGCGGCCGGCTCAGGCCCTTGCTGGATGCCCCCGGGTTGGGCTGCATCGGTTTTGGTGCATGTCCTTACTGCCTAGGTTTCATAAAAACATAGCTGCTTGCGCCGGTCAGTTCCAGGTTTTGGTTGGTTATCCATCTGGAACCAGGGAGTTGCCGTCGCCGGCAGCTATTGTTTTTTAACCGAGCATTTGAAACCACTCGCCCAGTGGCGCGCGCACGGTGCGGGCCTGGTTGACGGGGGCCGAGGCATCGGCCCAGCCCAGGGCCAGGCCGCAGACGATATGCTGCTCGGCGCCCAGGCCCAGCACGCGGCGCACGGTTTCGGGGTAGGAGGCCAGTGCGCCGATGGCGCAGCTGCCCAGGCCCTGGGCCGCGGCGGCCAGCTGCAGGCCGTACAGCGCCATGCCCAGGTCCATATAGCCGCCCGGGCCGAAGCGCGAGTCGATGGAGACCACCAGGGCCACGGGCGCATCGAAGAAACGGTAGTTGCGCGCGAACTGCGCATCGCGCCCCGCGCGGTCGTCGCGCGCCACGCCTAGGGCGCCGTAGAGCGCCTGGGCCGAGGCGACCTGGCGCTTGCGCAACTGCATGGGCATGGGGCGTGGAAAGTAGGCGTAGTCCTCGCATTCAGGCGCCTGGCCGTGGAAGTCGGCCAGCAGGGCATCGGTGAGCTGCCGGCGCAGCTCGCCCTGCACGCCCCAGAAGTGGCCGGGCTGCAGATTGCCGCCACTGGGTGCCTGCCGGGCCGTGGTCAGCAATTGCTCCAGCAGCGGCTGCGGCACGGGCCGGTCCAGAAAGGCGCGCGTGGAGCGGCGCTGCTGCATCAGCGCCATGGCTTCGGGGCTGGTGAATGTGTTTGCGGTATGCATCGTTTCAGGTATTTTTCATCGCCGGGCCGTGCAACAGATTGCGCACCAGGCAGGCCGCGCCAATGCCGCCGGCGCCGGCAATTGCTGCCAGGCCCCAGGGGCCGGCTTCAAGTTGTGTCTGTAGCTGGCTCAGCACGCGCACCAGCGCGATGGCACCCGAGGCGCCTATGGGGTGGCCGCGCGCCAGCCCGCCGCCACCGGTGTTGATGGCTTGCGGATCGAGGCCCAGCTCCCGGCAGAACGCCAGGCCTTGAACGGCAAAGGCGTCGTGCAGCTCGATGGCGGCGATTTCGCCGGGTGTGAGCCTGGCTTGCTGTCTGAGCGCCGCCCGCTCCAGCACGGCGCGCGCAGCCAGGGCGGCGGCCAGCAGCGGGGTTTCGGGGGCGGCGCCCACGGAGGCGCTGCCCACCCATTGGGCGAGCGGGCGCAGGCCGTGGCGCCGGCAGGCCTCGGGCGTGGCCAGCAGCACCAGGGCTGCGCCGTCGGCCTTGGCGGAGACGGTCAGGGCACTGAGGGCGTGGCCGTCGGTATGGTCTTGCGCGCTCCGTGCCACCACGGGCATGCGCGCGGCGCGGGCGGCCGTCATCGTGCGCGGATAGGCATCGCATGCCAGGCCGGCCACGGGCGCGATCTCCGGGGTTTGCAAGGGTTGAGCAGCCAGCGCGCGGGCATGCGATTGCAGGGCATAGGTCTCCTGCTCGGCGCGGGCAAAGCCATGCGCCAGCGCATAGTCGGCGGCCGATTGGAGCAGGTCCGGGTCGCGTGCGGGATCGGGCGCGAAAGGTGGCCGTTCGTAGCTTTGCGGCGCTTCGCCCGCATGGCGCGGCCGTGTCTGGCGGATGGGGGCACGGCTCCAGGCTTCGACGCCACCGGCCACCACGATGTCGGCCTGGCCCGATTGCAGCAGACCGGCTGCCAGCGCCACGGCATCCAGGCCGGAGCAGCACTGGCTGTCGACCGACTGGGCCGCGCAGCGCTCGGGCAGTCCTGCGGCCAGGGCCAGCATGCGCGCCGGATTGCCGCCGGCGCCCAGGGCATTGCCCAGCACCACGGCATCCACGGCGTCGGGGGCGAGCCCGGCGCGGGCCAGCAAGGCCTGCAGCACCGGTGCGCCCAGCTCATGCGCGGCCAGCAGCGCCAGAGCGCCGCCCACGGGGGCCACGGGGCTGCGCATCCAGCCGGCAATCAGTACCGTAGGCAGGGTGTTCATGGCGTCGCCGTGCCTGTCTTCCAGGGCTGCAGCCAGGGCAAGCCGGCATCTGCCAGGTCCTGCTCGCTGCGGCCGGCCAGGATGGCCGCCAGGGCCTGGCCCAGGCGCGCATGGTCGGTCTTGCCGCTGGCGGTGTGCGGCCAGTGCGGGCACACCCACCACTGGCGCGGAGCCTTGAAGGCTTCCAGCCGCTCGCGCACCCAGGCGGTCAGCGCCATGGCGCCGGGCCTGGCTTCATCGTGGCCATGCGCAGTCCAGTGCAGCACGGCGTGGACCTGCATGCCGCGCAGCGGATCGCCCTGGCCGTGCAGCGAGACCTGCGCGATCTGCGGGTGCGTGAGCAGCAGGTTCTCGACTTCCTCGGGAAACAGATTCTTGCCCTGGGTGACGATCATGCGGCTTTGCCGCCCGGCCAGGCACAGCATGCCGCGTTCGTCGATATGGCCCATGTCGCGCACCGACAGCCAGGGGCCGTCGCGCAGCACGGCGGTGCGGTCGTGCGCGTCGCCCAGGTAGTCCATGAACAGCATGGGGCTGCGCACATAGATCAGTCCGTCCTGCTCGCCGTGCTGGTCCGGCGACGGCTCGGCCAGCGGGCGGATGTCGATCTCCACATTGCTGAAGGGCCGGCCCACGGCCTGGGGCGAGCAGGGCTCGTCGGCCTCCATCCAGGCCACGAAGCTGGCTTCCGAGGCGCCGTAGAACTCGATGATGCGCGCCCTGGGGAACAGCGCCCGCAAGGCCGGCGTATGGGCCCGCATCCAGCGCGCCCCGCTGATGGTGATCAGCTCCACCTGCGGGACGGGTTCCAACTGGCGGTGCTCGGCCCACTGCAGCATCAGCAGCAGCTGGCTGGGCACGGCCACCAGGCAGGGCGCTTCGCCCGCGGCCAAAGTGGCCAGGCAGCGCGAGGCGGAGAATTTTTCCTGCACCACGGCGCCTGCGCCGTTCCAGAGCGCCTGCATGGCGCCGAACAGGAACAGCGAGTGCGAGATGCGTCCTGGAGACAGCGTGCGCTGGGCGGCCACGGCGCCGAAATCCTGCAGGCTCACACGAAAGCTCTCGGTCCAGGAGCGGTGGTGGCGCATGAAGCCCTTGGGCATGCCCGTGCTGCCCGAGGTGAAGCCCGTGTAGAACGGGCTGGTGGGTGTCGCCGGACTCATGGTGCAGGCCGCCGTGGGCAGCCAGCCGGTGATGCGCTCGCGCACGGCCTCGGGCCAGTCCGGGTCGGCCACGGCCGCGCAGCGCCCGCTGTGGATGATGGCGAGGAAATCGATCAGGCGCTCCAGCGTGCTGCGCTCGGCGTCCAGCAGCACCATGGCCGGCGCCTGGCGCGCCACCAGCGTGGCCGAGCGGCGCAGGACTTCCTCATGCACCTGAGCGAAGGTCCACTGCGTGGTTTCGTTCTGCAGCGCTATGGCCTCGGGGCGCTCCCGCGCCCAGTGCGCCAGCGGCCCGTGCACCAGGGTCCAGATGCCTTGCAGCGGCGCGGCCAATGGATGGGGGTGTGCTTGGGTCATGCGCGGCCACCGAAACGCCAATCGGGCAGGCCGCGCGCCACGGCATGCACGATGAGGGCGCACAGAATGCACTTGATGAAGTCGCCGGGAACGAAGGCCAGCGTCACCTTGAAGGCCTGGGCCAGGCTCAGCTTGGCCATCAGCATCAGACCCAGCACGCCGAACGCATGCAGGCAGACCAGGCCGCCAAGCAGGGCGGCGATGAAGGCGCTGACGGCAATGCGGCGCGGCGTGGCCTGAGGCGAGCCCTTGAGCAATACGGCCATGAGGGCGCCTACGATAGCGGCTGCCAGCGCATAGCCGGCCAGATAGCCGGCGGACGGCGACATGAACACGGCAATGCCGCCGCGCCCGCCCGCCAGCAGCGGCAGGCCCACGGCCACGGCTGCCAGGAACAGCAGCATGGACTGCAAACCGCGCCAGGGGCCCAGCATGACGCCGGCCAGCATCACGCCCAGCGACTGGATGGTGATGGGCACGCCCAGGGGCAGGTCGATCTTGGGAATCAGGCCCATCACGGCCATGAGGGCCGCGAACAGCGAAACCTGGGCCATGGAGCGCGCGCCGCTGCGCGATACCGTGGGGGACGAAGAGGCGTTGGACATCGGAACTCCTGCTGAAGCGTAATCGGTTGTCGGTTGATCCAGATAGAAAAATGAATTCTTGCGGTGCTATGCATGAAACCGACGCGTCCCAGGTGCGAGACACCGAGAAAGGGCCCTAGCCGGGCGCACCGTCCCGCACCGGGAGTGTCGACCCCCTCTCGCGCAATGAGAGAGGGGGAAAGGCGCGAAGCATCTCAGAGGTTATCTCCCCAGCCTTGCCCACAAGGCATCGGCGACGCGGCGCGTGGCCTGCAGCATGTGGATGGTCAGCGGGGCGATCAGGCGCAGCCCACCGGCGTGGCCCGTGCGCAGGCGATGGGCATCGTCCAGCTTTTTCCACTGCACGAAGAAGTGTTCGGTAAAGCGCAGCATCAGCGCGATCTGCAGGGCCACGCGCTCCGGCGAGACGCCCAGCGGCCGCAGTGGCCCGAGCAGGCGCTCCAGCACCTCGACCAGATCGCTGGGGCGTGTGGTTACCGTCAGCGCCACGCCCAGCGCCGAAGCGCAGACCAGGCGCAGCGCGCTGGCGGCTCCCAGCGCGTAGTGGTGCATCAGCGCATGAAAGCCGGCCACGAGCAGGGCAGCCATGATGACCGAGCGCATCAGGCGCCTGGCCACCTGGGTGGCCTCGCCCAGCGATGCCCAGAGCAGGGCGCAGGCCAGTGCCGCTGCAGCCAGGAGCCAGGGGGTATCCGTGAGAAACAGCAGGGTGCCGAGAACCGCCATGAGCAGCAGCTTGGTGCCCGCACCCCAGCCATGCAGCCAGGTGATCTGTTCGCTGTACAGACTACCCATGAATGCCGTCCATGGACGTATGTGGCATGGATGCCAGCCGCAGGGCCACGTTGGCCTCGTAGGCGGCGCAGACTTCGGCGCCAGGGCCGTCCTCGCGCACCTTGCCGCAGTCCAGCCAGATCACGCGCTCGAAGCCGCGCACATGGTCCAGCACATGGGTGGAAACCAGCACCTGCTGCGGCGCCTGGGCAATGTCCTGCGCCAGTCGGGCCTGGCCGGGCAGGTCCAGGCTGGCAAAGGGCTCGTCCAGCAGCAGCACCCGGGGGGCCGCAATCAGCAGGGACAGCCAGCACACCTGCTGGCGCTGGCCCTGGCTCAGGCTGGAGACGGCGCGCTCGGCCCAATGCGCCAGACCTCGCTGGGCCAGCAGGGCGCGGGCCTGTTCCTTGGCCTGCTGCCTGGAAAGGCCGGCCGGGCGCAGGCCCAGGGCCAGTTCTTCCTGCACGGTCGGAAAGATGATCTGGTCGTCGGGGTTCTGGAACATCAGCCCCACCAGGCCGGGGTGCTCGGCACGGGCCGCATGCAAGTCCTGGCCGCCGATGGAGACGCTGCCGGCCTGCGGCACATCCAGCCCGCACAGCAGGCGAAACAGGCTGGTCTTGCCGGCCCCGTTGTCGCCGATCAGGCCGATGCGCCGGGTATCCAAGGCGAGGTTCAGATTCTCGAACACCGTGGTGATGCCACGCCGCAGCGTGACGCCCTGCAGCTGCAGGCCATGGGGCGCGTTCATGGGCATGCCGCTCCTGCAGATCGGGTCAAGAGTGCGCGGGCGGGCGGGTGCGGCAGGGCAATCACGGAAGGCATAGATACATGATGTTCGGCGAAGGCGGATTCTAGCGCTGCCCATTTGCGCCAACTACCCTGCAATTTGTACTCTTTTTATGTGAATTTCGAAGAAAAGAAGCGTTCTTTCAAGGTTGTGGCATCGTGCCGGTGTCCAGGGCGCAGATGAATACCTTTAGGGGGTAGATGGGAGGCGGTAGCCGGCAGTTGCTTGACTATGCCTGGAATCTGCACATATCTACATTCATCTGCGTGCAAGCTGCAGGGAAGATGACCTGCAATTTGGGATGAATGCAGGCCGATCTTCGCTGGTTGCAGGCAAGAAGGGCATTGGCGGATGCCAAAGCCGTTTCAGCAAGCTTGTGCCGCGGCCTTGAATGGAGGTGTCCGCAATGGCCGGGAATCCTTCGAGAAGGTAAAAAATCGATGGATTTTCATTGCGCCGGGCCGCCCCGAGGCAATAGGCTGCCTCTTGGGAGCTGCGGGCCCTACGAAGTGGGCGCGTCTCGGATCTTTTTATTGGGTTGCCGGATGTAGGCCGGCTGCTGGATGTTGTACGTAGTCGAGGCGTACGACGAAAAATGCCGCTCACTGGTTAAAGTGAGCGGCATTGTCATGAAAGCCGGATTTCAAGGCTGAGCGTGCACGGATGAAATTCCATGCAGCAATATGTTGATGGCGGAAGGGGCGGGACATTATCCCAAATCCGCAAAAATCTTTGTAATTCAACAGCTTAGATGGTAGTTGTTGATGAAAATTTGCTACTAGTATTGCTACTAGCTTCCGCCATCTTACCAACATCTCTTTAAATTCGTTATCCCAGCTTCGCTTTGTTGCCTACGGCGTTTTTTGCAAGTGCTTCCTGCGGAGCTAGTTCCTCTGGAACTTGCTTACGCTCTTGCACGCTAAGGCGTGGCTTCTTGAAGTAGTCCTTGATAGCCTTTTCTGCTGTTGTCTGCTTGCTGTCTATGTCTGCTTTTAGCTTCTTCCTTAAGTCGTCGCCACCTACTTCAAGAACCCAAGCAAGCTCTGCCTTTTTTTTTCTCGTAGCGTGCTTCTGCTGTAGCTTTTTTCTGCTGTTCTTGCTGTAGTTCTCGCTCGTGTTTTTTGACTAGCTGTGCTTGTGCTTCTGCGTTTCGCTTGCGTTCACTTGCAAGCTCTCGCTCTGCCTCTTTTTTGTCTTTCTCTGCTTGCTCTAGCTCGTCTCTTTTTGTGAAGCTTGAGACCATAGAACCCAAGAAAGCACCGACTTTCTTGCCTGCTTGCTTTGCCTCCTGCTGTCCTACCTTGTAGCCTACCTGGTAGCCTTTGCGATAGCCTGTTTTTTTGGCTTGATTGACTTCGTTCTCTTTCTTGTCTTCGTGCTTCTTGTCACTGCTGATGCCACGTTTTAAGCCTGTTGCCTTGCTGTAGCTGTCTTGCCACTTGCGAGCAGTTATAGGGGTGAAGAACTGCTTTGCAGTGAGCTTGCCATCTACGACAGGCGTAACTATCAAGTGTGCATGTGGAGTCTTCTCATCCATATGCAAAACAAGATTGACGATGTTCTTGCCAAACTCTTTTTGTGTCCAATTAACCGTATCTTTTTTCCATTTTTCAAAATTATCTTTTTTAAAATGCTTTTGAACTCTTGCGATTTTCTTCCAATAAACATCCATCCTGTTTTTGTAGTTTTCAGGTGTTAACTCGTCCCACTGCTCTCTAGTTATACCTGCTTTTTTAAAGTCATAAAAATGCTCCGGCGATGCTGAAAGCACTAGCTCTATTGCTCTGTTAGCGTCTTTTCTAACTGCTGTTTTTAAATCTAAATCATCAATGATTTGATTGAGCGTTTTAACAGTGTCACGACTGCCTAGCAAAAGCTCGTTTTCACTGCTACGAGAACGGTTTACGTTCGTTTCTGTTTTGCTCTCGCTTGCTCTCAAGTTATGATTATGTGCAGCAGTCTCTGCTGATTGACTTATTTTTTGTGCTCGTAAAACTGAAAATGATTCCATATAAAACCCCTTGTTATTATTATTATTTTTATAGGGTCGTTTATTTTGAAGTGAAACTCTCAAAATGAATGACCAACCAAGCGAAGTGCGGTAGTGTATTTCCCCTCGTAGAGGGCGAACACCTTGGCACAAGGTATAGTGAGTGTATACCTTATATAAAATAAGATTAGCAGATTTTCTTCGAAAATCAATACTACAGCCAGGGGCTGACATTTATATAAAATATAAACAACCGAATACAAAACATCCACCCCCTCCGCCCCCAAAGGGGGGGAACCTACTGCGTAGGGCAAAGATTAAAGAGCAGATGAACTGCTCTTTAACTTTCTTTTTTGTTTCGTTTCACTGCACATAGAATACCCTTTGATATTTCCATTTATTATTAATAGTATTTCTTTTCTATATTTCTTATAAAATAGATAGAAATAAACCATCTTTTTTCTTTTAAGTTTGATATAAAACTTTCCCGATACCGCTCTTTCCAGAGCAATATCGGCAAAGTTTTCCCTAACCCGCCAAAATCTAGTCTATAGATTATTGAGGCGTGTTTGGACTTTACCAAATTACTCTGAAAAGAGCTTTGCTCTTTCCGTCGCTAACTCGGACTGTTTATTATCAAGATAAAACAGTTTAGATAGTTCGTAGTTCTTGATACTACTTAAGCAGGGTCTATCCTTAGTCTTCCTTGTCGCTTTGCTTAATTCCCATTCTTGCGACTTTCACCACACTTTAGCCTTATAAAGGCTTGGCTAGTCCGTTAGCCTGCTAGTCCTTAGCATAATATTATTGGGGTTTTTCTTTGGACTTTGACAAGGCTATCACGCCTACGTCACGAGTTTACTGTGTTGTCTGGTGATATTTTCCGAACCGAGAACTTACGTCGACGCATAAAAAAATATCACAGCAGTTTCGGCTTGCTGTGATAAGAATTTTTACTTGACATTTTTAAATGCTTTGTTTATATTATTCTTACACATCCGTCAAACTGTTATATCTGTTATATTAGATTTTTTTAAAAAGTCAAATATGATAGATTAATAAAATAAAAAGGAACCGAAAGGTTCCTTTTTTCTTTTTAGAAGGCAGTCTTTAAAAGATGTGGTCTAATTAGATTGAAGATTTTTTCAAACGTAGGAAAGACAACATCTGCAAGCTCGTCTATATTAAGCTGCTCTGTATAAGTTGCAATATTGACGTTTTCAAGCTCATGTCCTATGAATTGAGAGCGATGCTCAAGGCTTACTTTGTTTCTCATCAGTTCATTGTTTACAAATTTACGCAGGCTATGAAAAACTAGCTTTTCTCTTGTTATTCCTGATTTTTCTAAATGCCTAGCAAATTTTTTGCCCACAGCATTACCTGTTCCCCTGCCATCTATTTCTGCATATTTGAATAATTTGTCATTCTTTGAATTTAAATAATTTTCAATTCTTTTGTAAAACATCGGATGAATTGGAACTTCTCTAATCCCTGCTAATGTTTTACTGTCTCTGATCGTTATATAATTATTGCCAGACTCGCTTAATTTGAATTGTTCTTTTTTAAGGTTGGTGATTTCACCAATTCTGCATCCTGTAGCTAATGCAAGAATTAGGCAGGTTGTGTAATCTTTATCTTTTTCTTTTTGGATTTTAAAGAATTCACTTTTAAATATTTTCTCTATTTCTTCTTTTTCAAATATTGAATAACCACCTTTAAGCTTTTCTTTTTTGCTTAAAAGTGCTCTGTTTTCGGCAGGATTTTCATATCTTGTATAACCTTGCTTTTTTGCAAAGTTAAAGAGCGAACGAATAACAGCGATTTTATTATCAACTGTTCTAATACTGTTCCCATTAGAAGCAATATGTTCTTGATATCTAGTAATATCACTTTGAGAAATTCTTGTAATCGGTGGATTTTTGAGGAATTGCGTTAATTCAGCAACGCAATTTCTGTAATGTGACGCTGTACCTTGCTTGATAGGTCGCAAAAGAAGGAACTTCTCAAGAAGTTCATTCAGTTTTAGTGCCGTTGGGTCATCTGTGGCGAAATTTAACGGCTCTACGTGCTCTTTTTGATGTGAGGTGGTAGGTAGGTGCTGTCTTGTGCTTTGAAGTGCTTCTAGAGCCTCTAAAAGCCTTTGATGATCTTCCTCATCGTCAGCTTTGAGGATGCCTCTAGACAGGTCTAATTCATACTTACGCTGTATGCTTTTTCTGTCCAGCAGGTGAGGGAAGTCTTCAATATTTAGTTTTTGGCTCATTGTCAAGCTGTTTAGCAAAGATACAGCACGAATGATAGCTACACGTTTGTAGCTCGTTCGCAGTGACTTCTTTACTTGCTTGCCACCTATCCGAGTGTGCAGATAGTAGCTGGAGCCTAGCTTGTAGATGGGCAGACTGAGCATTGATTGCTACCAGTTTTGCTACCATCTTGAAAGCAAAAAGCCTTGTAACTCATTGAATTACAAGGCTTTTAGAACTTTGGCGGAAGGGGCGGGATTCGAACCCGCGGTGGGCTATTAACCCACACACGCTTTCCAGGCGTGCGACTTAAACCGCTCATCCACCCTTCCGCAGCAATTTGGACGATTCCCTTGCCAGGGAATGAAAAAGCCAAGCAATCTGAAGAAGGCTTGGCTTGCGATCCGGGAAAGATTGTAACCCGGTTTTCACTCTTCTCGGATGAAAAGCGCAACCGGCATCAAGGATGCGCATGCGGCCTGGCGTGAGCGCGGGCTGAGGGTTAGCGGCGGCGCGGTTTTTCTGCGGCCTGGGCCTGGTCGATGGCATCGATGATGAGCAGCCCTGTCGCTTGCACGCCGGGGGCATTGAAGCCGGGGCCGGGCGTCACGCCAGGATGGCTGAGCAGGCGCTGGGCTGGCGTAGGCGGCATGGGCTGAGGTTGCGGCTGTGCTTCAGGGGCGGCAGGCTCGGCACGAGCTGCACTGCGTTCGCTGGCCTCCATATAGTCGTTGTACCTCTGGTAGATGCGCTGCTCGGAGCGTTGCTGCTCCTGGGTCTGGGTATTGCGCCAGTACATGTAGCCCAGTGTTGCCAGGACGGCGGCGCCGACCAGGAACACGGTCAGGACAGTGAAAACCAGGCTCTCATCCGAGCGCTGGACAGCGGGGCGGGTCATTGAAGAGGAAGACATGGGAGGAATGCTTTGCGCGGGGCAACTCCTGCATGGGCAAGAGAGCAAGGTTCTGGGCCAGGGCCTTGCGCCTGCGGGCGGCGCTGAAAAAATACCGGAGTCGCCAAGCCTATCAAAGAAGCCTGCGTGTTTTGCTGACAGCTGTGCGCAAATGGTGCTGAACCGGGCTTTCTGCGCTGTTTTTGATCCAGGACAAACCGGTGTTGCCGGATGTGGGGTAGCGGCGGGCCCGCAAAAAAAGCCAGCCCTGCACGAACGCAGGGCTGGCTTGAACGCGGAGGCCGGGCGCAGACGCCTCAGGCGGCCACGGGCTCCAGGGCCTCGATCATGGCCTGGGCAGTTTCCAGGGCCTTGGCCTTGGCTTCGGGGCCCATGGCCACACCTTCGGCACGCACGAAGTTCACGTCGGTAATGCCCATGAAGCCGAAGATGACTTTCAGATAGCTTTCCTGGTGTTCCATGGCCTGGCCCATGTCGCTGGACGAGTACATGCCGCCGCGCGTGGAAGCCACGATGACCTTCTTGCCGGTTGCCAGGCCTTCAGGGCCGCTGGCGGTGTAGCGGAAGGTGCGGCCGGCCTGGGCCACGCGGTCCAGCCAGGCCTTCAGCTGCGAAGGAATGGTGAAGTTGTAGAAGGGCGCACCCACCACCACTACGTCGGCAGCCAGGAACTGGCTCACCAGGGCTTCGGAGATGGCATTTTCCTGGCGCTCGATCTCGGTGGCGGCAGCCTGGCCGGTGCGGAAACCCAGCGACTGTGCGCTCAGGTGGGTCGGTGCGTTCACGGCCAGGTCCAGGTATTCGACCTTGGCGTCGGGATGGGCCTGCTTGAGGCTGTCCACCACCTGTGCGGTGAGCTGGCGGGAAACCGAGTTGGCGCCGGTGATCGAGGAGTCGATGTGCAGGATTTGCATAAGAAGTCTTCCGTTAAACAAGGCTGAAAAAGGCTGCATCGTGTGCGAATGCCTGGCTACCGTTCCCTTGCGGGAGGCGCCGTTTCATGACTTTCATAACGACGAGCGATGGATAGATTGTGAATTTGATTAGAGTTCTCGATAAGTCATCGAAATTGCGATAGATTGTTCTATCTATGAATTCAATAATGCAGAAGAAATCGTGCATGGTGGATCTCAACGACATGCTTTATTTCGTCGAGGTGGTCGAGCGCGGCGGCTTTGCCGCGGCGGGGCGCGCGCTGGGCATTCCCAAGTCGCGCCTGTCGCGCCGCGTGGCGGATCTGGAGGCGCACCTCGGCGTGCGCCTGCTGCAGCGCACCACGCGCAAGCTATCGCTGACCCAGGTGGGCGAGAGCTATCTGCGCCACTGCCAGGCCATGCGCGATGCGGCCCTGGCGGCCGCCGATGCGGTGGCCGAGGTGCAGACCGAGCCGCGCGGCGTCATCCGCGTGACCTGCCCCGTGACGCTGGCGCAGACGGTGCTGGGCGAGCTGATGCCGGAGTTCCTGCGCCGCTGCCCCCTGGTCCATGTGGAGATGCAGGTGACCAACCGGCCCGTGAACCTGGTCGAAGAGGGGGTGGACGTGGCCTTGCGTGTGCGCGCCAGCCTGGAGGACAGCGGCTCCATGGTGGTCAAGCGCCTGGACAGCTCGCGCCAGATCCTGGTGGCCAGTCCCGATCTGCTGGAGCGCCAGGGCACGCCGCGTTCGCTGGACGACCTGCAACTGCTCGACAGCATGGCCATGTCGGCCGTGGACGGGCAGTTCAGCATGACGCTGTTCGGCCCCGAGGGGAAGGAGCAGCGCGTGCAGCTGCAGCCGCGCTATGTGGTGGACGACCTGCTGACGCTGCAGTTCGCGGCGCTGGCCGGCAGCGGCATGTGCTGGTTGCCCGACTACATGTGCCAGGATGCGCTGGCCCAGGGGCGGCTGGTGCAGCTGCTGCCCGAATGGGCGCCGCCGCCGGGTATCGTGCATGCGGTGTTCCCGTCGCGGCGCGGGCTGGCGCCGGCGGTGCGGCATTTCCTGGATTTCCTCGGCGAGATGATGCCGGGGCGCAACAGCCTGGGTCAGGCGTGAGGCCGGCCGGGGACAGGACTCAGCGGTTGGCCTGGATCATGGGCATTGCGCTGCCCTCGTCCTGTGCCTCGGGGCGGCGCGCATAGCGCTGGGCCAGCACGGCGCAGACCATGAGCTGGATCTGGTGGAACAGCATCAGCGGCAGAACGATGGCGCCGACCGAGGCGGCAGGGAACAGCACGTTGGCCATGGGAATGCCGCTGACCATGCTCTTCTTGGAACCGCAGAACACCAGGGTGATCTCGTCTTCCTTGTTGAAGCCCAGGCGGCGCGCGCCCCAGGTGGTGAGCGTGAGCACCACGGCCAGCAGAATGCAGCACAGCACGATCAGGCCGATCAGCGCGGGCACGGGCGTCTGCTGCCACAGGCCGCTGATCACTGCGGCGCTGAAGGCCGAATAGACCACGAACAGGATGGAGCCCTGGTCCACCAGCTTGACGATGGCGGCGCGGCGCTGCAGGAAGCCGCCGATCAGCGGGCGCATCAGGTGGCCGACGATGAAGGGCAGCAGCAGCTCCATGGCAATCTTGCCCACGGCATGCAGCGCATCGCCGCTTTCGGCGTTCTTGTTCAGCAGGATGCCGACCAGGATGGGCGTGACCAGAATGCCCAGCAGCGTCGAGGCCGAGGCGCTGCACACGGCCGCCGGCACGTTGCCGCGCGCCATGGAAGTGAAGGCAATGGCCGACTGCACGGTGGCCGGCAGCGCGCACAGGAACAGCACGCCCGTGTACATGTCCGGCGTCACCAGCGGCGAGAGCACGGGGCGCAGCGCCCAGCCCAGGATGGGGAACATCACGAAGGTCGCCACGAAGATCCAGATATGCAGCTTCCAGTGGCCTATGCCCGCGAGGATGGCCTGGCGCGAGAGCTTGGCGCCGTGCAGGAAGAACAGCAGGCTCACGATGCCGGTGGTGATGTGCTCCACATAGCCGGCAAAGGCGCCGGAGGCCGGCAGGAAGCTGGCGAGCACCACGACGGCGATCAGCGCCAGGGTGAAGTTGTCGGGCAGGAAACGGGGGCGGGACATGGCGGATTCTCAAAGCTGGAAAACGGAGCAGGCAGGGCGCCGGGCGGCTTTCTGCCTGGGATTGCCGCGTATTGGACACGCTTTGAATTAAAAAGAGAAATGGATTTATTCGATAGTTTTATAATTTTTCGATATGAATGCGAGCCTGCGCCAATTGCGTGCCTTCGTCGCGGTCGCTGAAAGCAGCAGCTTCAGCCGCGCCGCCGATCTGCTGGCCCTGACCCAGCCGGCCGTGAGCCGCAATGTGACCGAGCTGGAGCAGGCGCTGGGCGTGCAGCTGCTGCACCGCACCACGCGCGAGGTGGAGCTGACCGAGGCCGGACGGCTGCTGTATGCCAATGTGACGCGCGTGCTGGAGGACCTGGACGCCTGCCTGCTGGAAGTGCAGGGCCTGGCCACGCAGCGCAAGGGCCGCGTCAGCGTGGCCAGCAGCCCAACGCTGTCGGCCAATCTGATGCCGCAGTGCATTGCGCGCTGCAGGCAGCAGGCGCCGGGCGTGAACCTCAAGCTGCTGGACCGCGTCCAGAGCGATGTGCTGCAGAGCGTGCGCAGCGGCGAGGTGGACTTCGGCGTGGTCATCGATCCTTCGGAAAAGCAGGATCTGCATGCCCAGACGATCCTGACCGAGCCGTTCTGCCTGGTCTGCCTGTCCTCGCATCCGCTGGCGCAGCGCAAGGAAGTGCACTGGGCCGAGCTGGCCGGCGCCTCGCTGGTGCTGCTCGACCATGCCTCGGGCAGCCGGCGCCTGATCGATGCGGCGCTGCAGGCCCATGGCGCCACGGCTTCGGTGGTGCAGGACGTGGGCCACACGGCCACGATCTACAGCATGGTGGAACAGGGGCTGGGGCTGAGCGTGGTGCCGCAGCTGGCAATTCCCGCGGCCTGGAAAAAGCAGGCCGCCACGCCGGCCGGAGACAGCCAGGCAAGCTCCTCGCCCGTGCTGGTCAGCCGCAAGCTCGTGCCGCAGGTGCAGCGCGGCATCATGCTGGTGCGCCGCCAGCACCGCGAGCTGTCTCCCGTGGCGCACATGGTCTGGGACCTGATTGCCGAGGAAGCGCGGCGCAGGCTGGAAGGCTAGGGCCGCCCGTTCAGGGGCGCAGCACGATGCGCGAGTCGATCACCAGGCCCTGGGGCTGGGGCGCCACATAGACGGGCTGGGGCGGCGCCACATACACGGGCGCGGCCTGGTAGACCACGGGACGGTCCTTGCACTTGCGCTTTTCCTTGTACTCGCCATTGCCCTTCCACTTGCGCTCGACCTTGCACTGGCCGTCCCAGTACTCTTCCTTGTAGTCGCGCTTGTGATGGTGGCGGTCATGGGCCTGGCTGGCCGATGGCGCGAGTGCGAACGCGGCGGGGATGCAGAGGGAGAGGAGGGCGAGAATTCGCTTCATTGTTTTATGGAGTGATTCAGGAAACAGCAAGCTTAACGGTTAAGCGCCGCCAAAGCTGTATCAAATCATGTGGGACAGTGGTGCCGGCAGGCGCGGACGGTGCAGCGGGATTTCAAAAAAGTGAGCTGCCAGCGCTTGATATGCAATGGTCTTGATATGAATCCATATTGAAACCAAGCAATGGCAAGCGACGGCAGCTCCTCTTTCCAGGGCTGCATACCCGGTCAAAGCGCCTTGACCAGCAGCACCAGGCCCGAGACCACGGCAAAGATCTGCACGAACAGGCGCATGGCGCGCGCATTGATGCGGGTGTGCACATAGCGGCTGGCCACGGCGCCCAGGGCCAGCGCCGGCAGCAGCTGCACGGCCGCGACCAGGTGCGGCGACTGCACCTTGCCCATGACGAGCAGCACGGCCAGGGAAATCAGCTCGCCGACCAGAAAGCACAGCGCGATGGTGGCGCGCATCTCGGCCGGCGGGCGGTGCTGGTAGGTCAGCGCCAGCGGCGGGCCGCCGATGCCGGTGGCGGTTTCGGTGATGCCCGTGACCAGGCCGGCCGACACAAAGGCCGTCAGGCCCGGCGTGAAGGCCGGCATGACCCAGGTGGCCGCGGCCGCGGCGATGGTGGACAGGCCCACGAACACGGCCAGCGCCTTGGGGCTGAGCACCAGCAGCACGGCCAGGCCGCCGAAGGTGCCGACCAGGCGCCCGGCGCTGATCCAGGCCGCGCCGCGCTTGTCCAGCGCATGGCGTTCGCGCCAGGCCACATAGGCGTTCAGCGGCAGCATCAGGATCAGCACGCACACGGGCAGCAGGTCGGGCTGCAGCATGGTCAGCACGGGCGCGACGATGAGGGCGAAGCCCAGTCCGCTGGCGCCCTGCACGAAGGAGGCGATGATGACCACGGCCGCCGTGATGAAGAGGTGTTCCAGGCTCATCGCAGATCGCTCCGCGCCGGGTACACGCTGCTGCCGGCCAGCACGCGGCGGCGGTGCTCGCCAGCCGTGGGATGCAGGCGCTGGATGGGCGCCCGGGCGATGGCGGCATGGGCCTTGTCGGCCACCTGGCGCATGAGCGCGCGCGCATCCCAGTCCACGGGCCAGCCCTTGAAAAGCCTCAGCCTGCCGCCGACGAAGCTGGCCACGATCTGGTCGCGCTGGGCCAGGCGCACCAGGTCCCAGGTCAAGTCCACGCTGGTGCACAGCTCGGGCGTGTCCACATCCACGATCAGGAAGTCGGCCTGTTTGTCCGCGGCGATCTCGCCGATGCGCCCGCCCAGGCCGATGGCGCGTGCGCCCTCATGCGTGGCATGGTCCAGCCAGGTCCAGCCGCCGCCGCTCGATGTGTCTCCGATCTGCATGGCGAAAGCATACTTTTGCGCGGCCTCGGCAGCATCCAGCAGGCGGAAGGCGTCGCTGCGCGTCGAGTCGGTGCCCAGCGCAAAGCGTATGCCCATGGCCGCCATCAGCGTGGCCGGCGCCACGGCATTGCCCTTCCAGGCACTGGCCACGGGGTTGTAGCTCACGGCCGTGTCCGTGCTCTTGAGCAGCAGCAGCTCGGCCGGCGTGACCATGGTGCCGTGGGCGATCAGGGTCTGCGGACCCAGCGCGCCCACGCTTGCCAGGTGCTCCAGCGGGCGCAGGCCGCGCGCGACCACCGAGCGCTCCACCGAGGCCAGGTGCTCGTTCACATGGGTCTGGAAGATGATGCCGGCCTCGGCGCACAGGCGCGTCACCGTGGCCAGCATGGCGTCGCTGGCGGCCTCGGGAATCGAGATCGCCAGCGAGGGATGGACCAGCGCATGCGTGCCGTAGTCGGCCATGAAGCGCTGGGCCTGGGCCAGGATGGCCTCGCGCTGCCCGGGCGTGCTCTGGTTGCCGCCGTCGTTGCAGATGATGCCCAGCACGCAGCGCAGGCCGGCCTCGGCCGTGGCGCTGGCGACGGCGCCGATCTCGCCCTTGGCGCGCGTGCCCGCGTCGCAGACCGTGGTGAAGCCGCCGCGCAGCGACTCCAGCGCCGCCAGCTTGGCGCTCTGGTGGACGAACTCGTCGTCCAGGCTGGATTCCAGCGGCACCCAGACGCGGCGGAAGATCTCGGAAGGCTCGCCATAGGCCAGCGACTTGCCGAAGGACTGGGTGAGGTGGTGGTGGCCGTCGATCATGCCCGGCATGACCAGCTTGCCGGGCAGGGCCAGCGCCGGAATAGGGGCGTAGCGCGCGTCGAGCAGCGCGCGCGGGCCCACGTCCCTGAACCGGCCGTCCTCCACGAGCACGGCATGGTCGGTGGCCAGGCCGCTCTTGAGCAGCACATATTGGGGGTGCAGCAGCAGGGTGTCGGCCTGTAGCTGCGAGGCATGTAGTTCTGTATGCATGGGATTCTCGGATGCCGCCCCTCGGGGCGGCGGTTCTCAATGGTTGGGGGCGGCGCCGGGCCGGACGGCGGGCGTGGCTGCCGTGGCTGCAGCCGCTGCCTGGGCCGGCGCGGCATGGGGGCGCCAGATCTGGAAGACCAGGTTCAGCACCACGGCCGTCATCGCGCCCATGGCCAGGCCGTTGCCCAGGATGGGCTGCAGCGCTTTCGGGAACTGGCTGTAGATGCCGGGCACGAGAATGGGCAGCAGCCCCATGGTGAGGGCGCCGGCCAGCACGTACATGTTGCTGCGCTCGTGCAGGTCCACCTTGCGCAGGATGTCGATGCCGATGGTGCCGATGATGGCAAACACCACCAGCGCCGTGCCGCTGACCACCGAGGCCGGGATGGCGTTGGCAAAGCGGCCCAGCGGTGCCAGCAGCGCCACGACGATCAGCAGCGCCCCGGCCACGGCCGTCACATAGCGCGAACGCACCTGGGTGGCGCGCACGATGCCGATGTTCTCGCCGCTGGTGATGATCATCGAGGTGCCGAAGAAGCCGCCGAGCAGCGACATGACGGCGTCGCCGCGGATGGTGCGCGGCACCAGCGCGCAGGGTTCTTCCTTGCTGCCCACGATCTCGGCCACGGCCATGGTCTGGCCCGTGGCCTCCACCATGGAGATCACGCTGAACACCAGCAGCGGCACGGTGGCCGCCAGATCGAAGGTGGGCATGCCGAAGGGCAGCAGCGTGGGCAGGCTGAACAGAGGGCCGTTGGTCACGGCGCTCATGTCCAGCTGGCCCAGCAGCGCGGCCAGCGCCGTGCCGGCCACCAGGCCCAGCAGCACGGAAAGCTGGCCCAGCATGCCCTTGAGCAGGCGTGCGAACAGCAGCGTGAAGCCGATGGTGGCCAGGGCCAGGCCGATGTGCAGGGGGCTGGCGAAGTCCGGCGTGCCGGGCTTGCCGGCGATGATGCCGCCATAGACCTTGAGCAGGTTGACGGACACCAGCAGCAGCAGGGTGCCGATCACGATCTTGGGGAAAAAGCGCAGCAGCCGCGTGAAGACCGGCAGCACCAGGAAATAGAACAGCGCCGTCAGGATCACCGCGCCGCAGGCCGTCTGCAGGTCGCGCTGCTGGGCAATGCCCAGGAACATGACGATGGGCGCGCCTCCCGGCACCATCACGAAGGGCAGCCTGGCGCCCAGCCTGGCCGGCCCGAAGGACTGCAGCAGCGAACCCAGGCCGCACATCAGAAAGGTCGCGCTGATCAGGTTGACCGTGAGCGCCGTCGAAAGATCCAGCGCCTTGGCCACCAGAAATACCGAGGTGATGGGCACGGCCGCCATGACCAGCACATGCTGCAGGCCGAACAAAAGCAGCTGGGGCAGCGGCAGAACGGTGTCTACGTCGTGGTGTTCAGAGTCTGTCATGGGCTCAGCTTTTCTGAATGAAGTCATGGTTGCAGGCTTTCCCCAAATCGTTTTGGGTCGAGTCCGAGAAAAACCGCCGACCGTTGCCCGGGAATAGCGCGTCACGGTGGCGGACTGAGGCCCAAAACGTTTTGGGTCATGTAAAGTAGTATACGAAAACTTTGTTTTTCCGGATGCGGGTTTTCACTGCGCTTCCGGACCGGTCCACCCAAGGAGCATCCACCATGGCCGTTTCGCCGCCTTCTCCGCGCGTCACCATCTCCGACGTGGCGCGGCATGCGGGCGTGTCGGTCACCACGGTATCGCATGCGCTCAACGGCCGCGGCCAGGTGGACCCGGCCACGCGCCGCAAGGTGGAGGAGACCGCGCGCGCGCTGGGCTACCGGCCCAACCGCCATGCCCAGCGCCTGCGCACCGGTGGCTCGTCCATGATCGCGCTCATGTCTTCCATGCCGTTTGCGGTGGCGGGCGGCCCGTCGCGCCTGGGCTTTCTGATGGAGGTGGCCTCGGTGGCGGCCTCCTCGGCGCTGGAGCGCGGCATGGCCATGGTGCTGGTGCCGCCGCTGGAGTCCGGCCAGTCGCCGCTGGACATCCTGGACGTGGACGGCGCGCTGATCATCGAGCCTTCGGCCGACGACCGCCAGCTGGCCGACCTGACGGCCCGCGGCCTGCCCGTGGTCTCCATCGGCCGCCCCGGCGGCGATGCCCATGGCGCCGTGCCCTATGTGGACCTGCTGTCCGGTCCCACGGTGCAGATGCTGCTGGCCCACCTGCAGGCCCGGGGGGCGCGGCAGATCGCGCTGGTGCTGGGCGCGGCGCAGCGCACTTCCTATGCCCAGGCGGAGCTGGCCTACCAGCAGATGGTCGATGCCAGCGGCATGGACCATATTGCATTGCGACTGGACGAGGCCCGGGGCGAAGCCGGCGGCCGCGATGCGGCGCGCCTGCTGCTGGCCGCGCATCCGCAGATCGACGCCTTTCTGGTGCTGGTGGACGTTTTTGCCGTAGGCGTGGCCCAGCACCTGCAGCAGGCCGGCCTGCGCGTGCCCGAGGATGTGATGATCGCCACGCGCTACGACGGCATACGGGCCCGCACCTGCGAGCCGCCGCTCACGGCCGTGAACCTGCACCTGGACCAGGTGGCGCGGCTGGCGATCGACCTGCTGTTCGAGCGGCTGCGCGGCAACGCCGGGCGGCAGGCGGTGCAAAGTCCCATGCCGGAGCTGGTGGCCCGGGCTTCCACGCGCTGAGCGAAGGTCAGGACCCCACCAACGGGGCGTCGGCCTGCACCTGCGCCAGTTCGCGCAGGTGTTCCACCAGCCACTGCGCCACCGGCGAAAGGCTGCGCCCCTGCTGCCAGACCACGCCGGCCGAGGAGGGAATGGCCGGCAGCTTGCCCACGGCCAGCGGCTGCAGCGTGCCCGCGGCCAGCTCCCGCGCCACGGCAGGATAGACGGCGGCCAGCACGGTATCGCTGTTCTGCGTGACCTGCACCAGCGTGGCGACATCGTCGCATTCCAGCGCCAGCAGCTGCCGCTCGTCCGCCAGGCCCAGCGTCCGGCTCAATGCGCTGCGCACGCTGGCCGGCAGGCGCACGGCGGCCAGCCCGCAAGCATGCAGCTGCGCGAGGCTGGCCTGCTTCTGCGCGGCCAGCGGATGGCCGGGACGCACGAACATGCCGCCGCGCATGGCCGGCAGCGGATGGACTTCGAGCGCTGCGCTGGGCGGCAGCTCGCGCGTGTCGGCCACGAAGAACTCGATCTCCTCGGCCTTGAGGCGCTGCAGCAGCTGCTCCCAGTTGCCCACCAGCGCGCGCAGATGCACTTGCGGGAATTCGGTGCGCGCTGCCTGCAGCAGGGGGGCCAGCAGTGTTTGCGTGGGCAGGGGCCCGAAGCCGCAGGCCGTGTCGCCCACCTGCCGGTTGCGAAACAGCTCCACATCGCGCTTGAGGCAGCGGCTGTCGAACACCATGCGCCTTGCGCGCTCCAGCACGAATTCGCCGGCCGGCGTGGGGCGTACTTCGCCGCTGCCCCGGTCGAAAAGCCGCAGCCCGAACTCTTCCTCGGCGGCCTGGATGCTGCGCGTGAGCGCGGGCTGGCTCAGGTGCAGCTGCTCGGCCGCGCGCGCGAAGTTGCGCCGGTCGGCCAGGGCCACGATGTGCTGGAGGCGCCGTATGTCCATGTTCTCCGTGCATTGCCATGCAATGAGGGCAATGAATCCAGTGCATTGAATTTCATTTCATTATGCATTGGACTCAATTGGCGGCGCTGCCCAGAATGCCTTGCCATGCATCACAAAGCAAGGAGAACGCATATGCCCCCTCTTTTCCGTACCGGAGACCGGACCGTCGTGCCCGGCAAGGCGCTGTGGCTGGCGCTGGCCGCCAGCAGCCTGCTGTCGGCCTGTGCCGGCTTGCAGGCTGAAAGCGGCTCGGGCGTGCTGCAGGCCGGTGTGGCCAGTGCGCGTACCCAGGCCGCGCAGCAGGCGGCGCGCGAGGCCTTGCCCGCCGACGAAGCGCAGGACCGGCAGGATGCCGAGCGCGGCCTGATCGCGCGCCCCACGGGCCGCGTCGTGGCAGCCGACGGTCGCGTGCTCAAGGATTTCGATGCCTACGGCTTTGTGCAGGGCGCGGCGCCCGACACCGTGAACCCCAGCCTGTGGCGCCATGCCCAGCTCAATGCCCAGGCGGGCCTGTTCAAGGTGGTGGATGGCATCTACCAGCTGCGCGGCTTCGACATGGCCAACATCACGCTGATCGAGGGCCGGGCCGGCTGGATCGTCGTGGATGCGCTCACCAACCGCGAGATCGCCGCCTACGCCATGCAGTTCGCGCGCCGGCACCTGGGCGACAAGCCGGTCACGGCGCTGATCTTCACGCACAGCCATGCCGACCATTTCGGCGGTGCGCTGGGCGTGATTTCGCGCGAGGAGGTTGCGCGGCGCAAGGTCCCCGTGGTGGCGCCCGCGGGCTTCATGGACGAGGCCACCAGCGAGAACCTGCTGGTGGGCGGGGCCATGTCGCGCCGCGCCATCTACCAGTTCGGCACCCGGCTGCCGCTGTCGCCCACGGGCAATGTGGACACGGGCCTGGGCAAGGACCTGGTCAGCGGCCATGTGGGCATACTGCCGCCCAATGTGACCATCGACCAGCCGCAGCAGGAGCTGGTGCTCGACGGCGTGCGCTTTGTCTTCTACAACGTGCCGGGCGCGGAGGCACCCTCGGAGCTGACCTTCACCATTCCCGAGCGAAAGGCCTACGGCGGGGCCGAGAACCTGGCGCAGACCATGCACAATCTGCTGCCCATACGCGGGGCCAAGGTGCGCGACGCGCTGCGCTGGGCCGACTACCTGCAGCAGGCGCTGGAGCAGTCCCGGGGCAGCGAGGTGTATTTCGGCCAGCACAACTGGCCAGTGTGGGGGCAGCAGCGCATTGCGGGCTTCATCAGCCGGCACCGCGACATCTACAAATACACGCACGACCAGACGGTGCGCCTGATCAACAAGGGCCTGGCGCCGTCCGAGATCGCCGACCGGCTGCGGCTGCCGGCCTCGCTGGCGGACTTCTGGGGCGGTCGCGGCTACTACGGCGATCTGCGCCACAACGTCAAGGCCGTGTACCAGCTCTACCTGGGGGCCTACGACGGCAATCCCGTGAACCTGGACCCGCTGCCGCCGGTGCAGCGCGCGCAGCGCTATGTGCAGGCACTGGGCGGCGCGGACAAGGCGCTGGACCAGGCCCGCCAGGCCGCGGCCGGAGGCGACTACCGCTGGGCTGCCGAGCTGCTGCAGCATGTGGTGTTTGCCGTGCCGGAAGGAACGGACGCCGGCAAGGAGGCCAGGGAGCTGATGGCGCGCTGCTACGAGCAGCTGGGCTTTGTGGCTGAATCGGCCACCTGGCGCAACAGCTACTTGACGGCGGCGCAGGAACTGCGCCAGGGCACGCCGCAGCTGTCCCAGGACCGGGCCGCCATGGCCGAGATGATGGCCCAGGTGCCGACCGAGCGCTTCCTCGAGGTGCTGGCCACGCGGCTGGACGGCAGCAAGGCCGAAGGCAGGCGGTTTGCGATGAACCTGGACCTCAGCGATGTGGGCGAGCAGTACCGGCTGTGGCTGGAAAATTCGGTGCTGCATTTCCGCCGTGGAGAACCCGACCCCCGCGCCCCGGTGAGCCTGCGGTTGACGCGCCCGGCTTTCCTTGGCCTGCTGGCCGGTGCCAAGCCGGGCCAGGCAAGGGAGCCTGCCGTGCAGGTGCAGGGCGACAAGGCGGCGCTGGCCGGGTTTCTGCAACTGTTCGACAAGAGCGAACCGGGCTTTCCCATCGTCACGCGCTGAAACGCGCGAATGTGTCGGCAGATCCGCCTGCCCGGGGCTGTAAACACTTTGCAACACTTTTGCGCAATAGGTGCAAGTGCCCGGCGATTTACCGCACGCCCGTGCCTGGCTGGGGGCAATGTGCGGGCATGATGGATGGCTGGGCCCTGCCGGCTGCCAGAGTGCGGCCTTCGGCAAGGCGCTTTACAAAGAAGAAATATTGGCGTCGCACAATGGTGGGGCGTTCCAGTTTGACCATTTGCCCGCGTATGAATCTCGTCTTGCCCACTTCGCTGAGTCCGCGCCAACAGGCGCGTTTTTGTTTTTCTGCCAGCGCAAGTCCTGAGCAAACGAAAGCCCCGCGAACCACTTCGCGCCTGCGCTGGGCATTGGGCGCCCTGCTGGTGGCCGGGGTGCTCGCCGGCTGCTCCAAGCCGGGCGACGACAAGGCTGCGGCGCCCAAGGCGCTGGCCGAGGTCGGCGTGGTCACGCTGCAAAAACAGAGCCAGCAGCTCGATGCCAGCCTGCCGGGGCGCACGCGCGCCTTCATGACGGCCGAGGTGCGGCCGCAGGTCTCGGGCATCATCCAGAAGCGCCTCTTCACCGAGGGCGCCTTCGTCAAGCAGGGCCAGCAGCTCTACCAGATCGATCCCGCCACCTTCCAGGCCGCCCAGGCCAGTGCCGCCGCTGCCCTGGCCAAGGCCGAGGCCAGCCAGCGCACGCTGGCCGCCACGGCGCGCCGCAATGCCGAACTGGTCAAGATCGACGCCATCAGCCGTCAGGCCTACGAGGAAAGCCAGGCCGCCGCAGCCCAGGCCCAGTCGGATGTGGCCGTGGCCCGCGCCAACCTGGAAACCGCGCGCATCAACCTGCAGTACAGCCGCATCCAGGCGCCGATCAGCGGGCGCATCGCGCTGTCGTCGGTCACGCCCGGCGCTCTGGTCACGGCCAACCAGTCCAATGCGCTGACCACCATCGTGCAGCTCGATCCCATGTATGTGGATTTCACCCAGGCCAGCACGGAGCTGATCCAGCTGCAGCGCGAGATCGCGGCCGGCCGCTTCGCCAAGGTAGACGGCGACAAGATTCCCGTGCGCATCCGCCTGGACGACGGCACCGAGTACGCCCATGAGGGCAAGCTGGCCTTTGCGGGCGTGATCGTCAACGACACCACGGGCACGGTGACGCTGCGCGCCGTGGTGCCCAACCCGGCCGGCCATCTCATGCCCGGCATGTATGTGCAGGCGCTGCTGCCCACGGCGCTGGCGCCCGATGCGTTGCTGGTGCCCCAGCAGTCGGTGACGCGCGACCTCACCGGTCGCCCCAGCGTGCTGGTCGCCAAGGAAGGCAAGGATGGCACCGTGGTCGAGAAGCGGGACGTGGAGCTGGACCGCGCCATCGGCAGCCAGTGGCTGGTCCAGGCCGGCCTGCATGCCGGCGAGCGAGTGGTGGTCGAAGGCTTCCAGCGTGTCAAGCCCGGCGACAAGGTCAAGGTGGCGGAGGTAGACCTCAAGGCCAAGGCCGAGCGCAAGAGCCCGCCCGGCCAGCCTCCGGCCCTGGCCGCCGCTGAAGCAACTGCCCGCTCCCCCCAATGAATCGCAGAGACAGATAGGGCAGGACAGCGCACATGGCTCAGTTTTTCATCAACCGGCCCATCTTTGCCTGGGTCATCGCCATCGTCATCATGTTGGCCGGGGCTTTGTCGATCTCCAAGCTGCCGCTGGAGCAGTATCCCGACATCGCCCCCCCCGCGCGTGACGATTTCGGCGCAATACACGGGCGCCTCGGCCGAGACCGTCGAGAACTCGGTCACCCAGATCATCGAGCAGCAGATCAAGGGCATCGACAACATGCTCTACATGAGCTCGACCAGCAATGCGTCGGGCCAGGCCCGCATCACGCTGACCTTCGCGCCCGGCACGAATATCGACGTGGCCCAGGTGCAGGTGCAGAACAAGATCCAGGGGGCGCTCAACCGCCTGCCCGATTCCGTCAAGAGCCGCGGCGTGTTCATCAACAAGGGCGGCCAGGATTTCCTGGTCACCTACAGCTTCTACTCGCTCGATCCCGAGATGGACGAGGTGGACATCGGCGACTACATCAACAGCAACCTGGTCGATGTGATCGGCCGCATCGAAGGCGTGGGCGACATCAACGTCTTCGGCACCTTCTATGCGATGCGCATCTGGATGGACCCGGCCAAGATGGAGAAATACGGCCTGATGCCATCCGACATCGCGAATGCGCTCAATGCGCAGAATGCCCAGGTCTCGGCGGGCCAACTGGGCGCGCTGCCGGCCGTGAGGAACCAGCAGCTCAACGCGACGATCACGGCGCGCACCAAGCTCAAGACGCCCGAACAGTTCGAGGCCATCGTGCTCAAGTCGGCCACCGACGGCTCGGTCGTGACCATCAGGGACGTGGCCCGCGTGGAGCTGGGGGCGGACAACCTGTCCATCCAGGCCAAGCTCAACGGCATGCGCGGCGCCGGCATGGGCATCATCCTGGCCGACGGCGCCAACGCCATGGCCGTCTCGGACGCCGTGGCCGCCAAGCTGGCCGAGCTCAAGCCGTACTTTCCGAACAAGATCGAGTATTTCGTGAGCTCCGACTCCACGCCCTTCGTGCGCGCTTCCATCCACGAGGTGGTCAGCGCGCTGGGCGAGGCCATGGTCCTGGTGGTGATCGTGATGTTCATCTTCCTGCAGAACCTGCGCGCCACGCTGATCCCCGCGATCGCCGTGCCCGTGGTGCTGCTGGGCACCTTCGGCGTGCTGTCGGCAGCCGGCTACTCCATCAACACGCTGACCATGTTCGCCATGGTGCTGGCCATCGGCCTGCTGGTGGACGATGCCATCGTGGTGGTCGAGAACGTGGAGCGCGTGATGCACGAGACCGGCAAGTCGGCCAAGGAGGCCACGCGCCAGTCCATGCGCGAGATCACGCCGGCGCTGGTGGGCATCGGCGTGACGCTGTCGGCCGTGTTCGTGCCCATGGCCTTCTTCGGCGGCTCCACGGGCGTGATCTACCGCCAGTTCTCCATCACCATCGTCGCGGCCATGGCGCTGTCGGTGTTCGTCGCGCTCACGCTCACGCCCGCGCTGTGCGCCAGCATCCTCAGGCCGCCCGCGGCCCAGGGCCATGGCCCGGCGCGCACGGGCCTGCTGGGCGTGAATGACCGCTTTTTCCGCTGGTTCAACCGCAACTTCGATGCCACGGCCGCGCGCTACCAGGGCTCGGTGGCCTATGTGCTGCGCCGCACCAAGCGCATGGCGCTGATCTTCCTGGCGGTCTGCGCGGCGGTTGCGCTGCTGATGCACCGCCTGCCGACCTCCTTCCTGCCCGACGAGGACCAGGGCTTTGTCTATGTCAACGTCAACCTGCCTTCGGGCGCGGCCGACGTGCGGCTGCAGGACGTGCTGGACCAGACGCGGGACTACCTGCTCAAGCAGCCCGAAGTCATCAGCTTCAACCAGGTCTCGGGCCTCAACGGCGACCAGAGCTCGGCGCGCGGCTTTGTGCGGCTCAAGCCCTGGGCCGAGCGGCCCTTGCCCTCGCAGTCTGCGGCGGCCCTGGCCCACCGCGCGACCAGGGACCTGGCCTCTATCCGCGATGCGCGCGTCTACGTGATGCAGCCGCCGGCCGTGCGCGGCCTGGGCGCCAACGCGGGCTTCAACTTCATGCTCAAGGACATCAACGGCATGGGCCATGCGGCCCTGCTGGCCGCCGCCAACTACGTGCAGGATGCCGCGCGCAAGCGCCCCGAGCTGACAGCCGTGCGCACCACCAACCTGGAGGATGCGACCGAGCTGCGTGTGGACATCGACGACCGCAAGGCCGGCGCCCTGGGCCTGTCGTACAGCGACATCAACAGCGTGCTGTCCAGCGCCATGGGCGGCACCTACGTCAACGACTTCCTGAACAACGGCCGCGTCAAGCGCGTCTACATCCAGGGCGATGCGCCGCACCGCATGCTGCCGCAGGACATCGCCAAGTGGACGGTGCGCAACAGCAAGGGCGAGATGGTGCCGTTCGGAGCCTTTTCGCGCTCGTACTGGGCCTATGGCTCGCCGCAGCTGGTGCGCTACAACGGCGCGCCGTCCTATGAGTTCATCGGCAGCGCCGCACCCGGCGTGAGTTCGGGCGTGGCCATGGCCGCGGTGGAGGACATCCTCAAGGCGCTGCCGGCCGGCATAGGCTACGAATGGACCGGCGCCTCGCTGCAGGAGCGCCAGTCGGGCGCGCAGGCGCCCATGCTCTACGCGATCTCCATCCTGTTCGTGTTCCTGTGCCTAGCGGCGCTGTATGAAAGCTGGACCGTACCGCTGTCGGTGATGCTGGCCGTGCCGCTGGGCGTGGTCGGCGCGCTGCTGGCCACCTATCTGCGCGGGCTGACCAACGACGTGTACTTCCAGGTGGGCCTGCTGACCACGGTGGGCCTGGCCTCCAAGAACGCCATCCTGATCGTGGAGTTCGCCGTGCAGCTGCAGGAGCAGGGCAAGAGCGTGTTCGATGCCACGGTGGCCGCCGTGCGCCTGCGCCTGCGCCCGATCCTGATGACCTCGCTGGCCTTCGGCTTCGGCGTGATCCCGCTGGCCATAGGCACGGGCGCCGGTGCCGGCGGGCGCAATGCCATCGGCACGGCCGTGCTCGGCGGCATGGTGGCCTCCACCGTGCTGGGCATCTTCCTGGTGCCGGTGTTCTTCCTGCTGATCCGCAGCTGGTTCAAGAGCCGCTCGCGCCACGACGATGCGCAAGCCTCGCCGGCGGCACCGCATTCAACCCCGGAGAGCGCCGCATGATGCGCCCGATGATGAGAACCACGCTTCACGCCCTGCCGGCCGCCCTGGCTCTGCTATTGGCCGGCTGCAATCTGGCACCCACCTACCAGACGCCGCAGTTGCCGGTGCCCGAAACCGTCGGCACCGATGGCGCTCCCGCGCAGGCCGGCGAAGCCGGGCTGCAGCAGGCCGAAAGCCTGCAGTGGCTGCAGTTGCAGAAGCTGCGCCAGGTCGTGGCCCTGGCGCTCACGCACAACCGCGACCTGCGCGTGGCCGTCGAGAGCATCGAAAAGGCACGGGCCCAGTACGGCATCACGCGCGCCGACCTGCTGCCCGGCGTCAATGCCCAGGCCCAGGCCAACCGCGCACGCACGGCGGCCGACCTGAATGCCAGCGGCCGCTCCACGCTGGCCACGCAGTACACGGCCCAGCTGGGCTTTGCCAGCTACGAGCTGGACCTGTGGGGCCGCATCCGCAACCTCAGCGATGCGGCGCTGCAGCAGTTTCTGCAGAGCCAGGAGAACCGGCGCAACGTGCAGATCGGCCTGGTGGCCGATGTCGCCAACGCCTGGCTCACGCTGGCGGCCGACCAGGCCCGCCTGCAGCTGGCCAGGGACACGCTGGCCAGCCGCGTCAAGGCGCTGGAGCTGACGCAGCGCATGTACGAGATCGGCTCGACCTCGGGCTTGGTGCTGGCACAGAACCAGACCACGGTGGACACGGCCCGCGGCGACGTGGCCAGCTTCACCGCCCAGGTGGAGCGCGACCGCAATGCGCTGCAGCTGCTGGTGGGCGGGCCCGTGCCGGCCGATCTGCTGCCTGACGCCGGGACATTGGCCCGGACGCCGTCCGCCGGCGTGGCCGCGCTGCAGGCCGTGCCCGCGCCATTGCCCTCCAGCGTGCTGCTGCAGCGCCCCGACGTACAGGCTGCCGAACGCAATCTGCGCGCCATGAACGCCAATATCGGCGCGGCGCGCGCAGCCATGTTCCCCACCATCAGCCTCACGGCCAGCGTGGGCACGGGCAGCACCGACCTGGACCGCCTGTTCGGCGCCGGCAACGGCACCTGGAGCTTCGTCCCGCTGGTGCGGCTGCCCATCTTCGACGCGGGCCGCAACCGCGCCAACGTGCAGGTGGCGGAGAGCAACCAGCGCATTGCGCTGGCGCAATACGAGAAGGCCGTGCAGACGGCATTCAAGGAAACCGCCGACGTGCTGGCCGACCGCGCGCAGTGGAACGAGCGCCTGGAGGCCCAGAACAGCATGGTCGAGCACACGCAGAAGGCCTACGACCTGTCGAATGCGCGCTTTCGCACCGGGGCCGACAACTACCTGACCGTGCTCGATGCGCAGCGCAGCCTCTATGCCGCGCAGCAGACGCTGATCGGCCTGCGCCTGTCCGAGCAGATCAACCGCGTGACGCTGTGGAAGGTGCTGGGCGGCGCCGAGGGCGTGGCGCAGCAGTCTGCTCCTCAATAAGGAGCGAATGGCGCTTATGGGGCAAGGGAAGCAGCTCATGCCGAGCAGGTGGTGCGGGAGCGGCGCAGGCCGGCGCGCTGCCTGCCGGCGGTTGCCCGGGACAGTGCTTATTCGTGTTGCGGAATAAGCAGAGAGTTTTTTATTTGTTGGCAATTGGGCAGGCTATCGGGATACTGGCACATCCCGTTACGTTCCATCCGTTTCAAGAAAGCCAGCCTCCATGTTCCGTTCCGCCACCCGTTTCCTTGCTTGCGTAGACAACACCCGCCGCCAGGCGCTGGCCGTGGCCGCCCTGGCCGTGGCCGGCGCGTTCACCCTGCCCGCCATGGCCCAGGATGCCGCCAAGAAGCAGCTGGTGATCGGCGGCACGGCCGGCTCCAACATCGACCAGCTGCAGGCCGGCATCGTGCCGCTGCTGCAGAAGAAGGGCTACAAGGTCAAGCTGGTGGAATTCAACGACTATGTGCAGCCCAACCTGGCGCTGGCCGACGGTTCGCTGGACGCCAACTTCTTCCAGCACGAGGTGTATTTCAACCAGTTCAAGGGCGACCGCAAGCTGGACCTGACCGCCCTGGTGCAGGGGCCCATCGCCCCCATGGGCGTGTATTCCAAGCAGCGCAAGTCGCTGGCCGAGCTCAAGGAAGGCGACCGCGTGGCCCTGCCCAACGACGCCAGCAATCTGGCGCGCGGCATTTTGCTGCTGCAGCAGGCCGGCCTGGTCAGAATCAAGGACGGCGTGAACCCGCTGCGCGTGTCGGAACTGGACCTGGCTGCCAACCCGAAAAAAATCAAGCTGGTGCCGCTGGACGCGGCCCACCTGCCGCGCGCGCTCGACGATGCGCAGTACGCCATCATCAACGGCAACTTCGCCATCTCCTCGGGCCTGAAGCTCTCGGACTCCGTGCTGCTGGAAAAGACGCCCGAGCAATACCTGAACATCGTGGCCGTCAAGACCAAGGACAAGGACGCGCAGTGGGCCAGGGACCTGGCTGAGGCCTTCCGCTCCGCCGAATTCAAGGCCGTGGTGGACAGCAAGTTCGCCGGCTACGCCAAGCCGGCCTTTCTGCAGTAAGCAGGCCTGTCAGGACCGGGAGGGCGTGGCGATCCTGGCCTGAACCTCCGCCTCCAGATGGCGCAGCGCCCGCAGCTCGATCTGCTGCAGCTGCGCCGCCTGCTTTTCCGGCAGTTCATGCAGCAGCGCGGCTGCGCCGAAGTCGCTGAGCACCATGTCGCCCGTGGCGGGGTTCCAGAGAACATTGTGGGCGTAGAGGTCGCCATGCAGCAGGCCGCGCCCATGCAGGTGGGCGACGGCGCCGCGCAGCCTGTCGAGCAGGCGCCGGGCGGCAGCAGGCGCGAAGCGCGCATCTGCGGCATAGACATCCCGCGTGCAGCTTTGCAGGCTGGGCGGGCCTGCCAGCGGCTGCATGGCGGACGCCAGCAGCGGCAAGGCCATGGCCAGCGCGCCGCCGGGGCAGCCGTGCACGGCGCCAAGCGGCGTCAGCAGCTGCGGATGCCGGCCCGCGGACAGGCCGGCGGCCAGCTCGGACTGCGGCGTGCCGTCGCTGGTCTGCCCGGCCTTGAAGACCTTGAGTGCCATGGCCCGCTCCGCGCCGCTGCGGAAATGGCTGGCGCGATGGATATGGCCGCTGGCGCCTTCGCCCAGCAGTTCATGCACTTGAAGGTCTTGATGGAAAAAGGCGTTTCCCTCATGTGCAGCAAGCGCAAGCTGCTCGCTTTTTTGCGTCATCGGATTGCCGGCCAGGGCCAGCCAGGCCAGAGAGGGCAGCGCGAATACCACGGGCGGAACGGCCTCGAAGCGGTTGCCGGCAATGCGCAGCAGCTCCAGCCGCCCGCATTGCGCCAGGCTGCCGGGCAGCGTGTCCAGCCGGTTGCAGGCCAGCATCAGCTTTTGCAGGCGCGCGCGCTCGCCCAGGGCCGCAGGCAGGGCGCTGATGCGGTTGTCGGTGAGGATGAGCCAGCGCAGTCGCGGCGGCAGGCTGTCGGCGGACACATGCGTGATCCGGCAGGCCTTGAAGCCCACCATCTCCAGCTGCGGCATGCGGCCCAGCACGCGCGGCAGCTCGGTGAACGGGTTGCCCGAGCCGAACAGGATGCGCAGCCTGGAAAAGCGCGTGAAGTCATCGGGCAGGGCGGTGAGCCGGTTGCCCGAGAGATCCAGGCTTTCCAGCGTGCCGGCCAGTTCGTAAAGCGCGGGTGGAAAGCGGGGCAGTCCATCCGAGAGCCGGATATGGCGCGCGCCGGCCAGCTCGCCGCTGGCGAGCTGTGCATGGAGCTGGTCGAGTGTGAGCATGGGGCCCGCAGTCTACGCGCCTTCACCAGGCTCTAGGGATGGGCGGCCTTGTTGATATGCGTGATGCTCAGGGTGCCGCCGTCATCCTCGGCGTGGAACAGCACCTTGTCGCCGGCCTTGAAGTCCGCCGCCGCGCCAGGGTTCTTCAGCGCAAACACCATGGTCATGGCCGGCATGTCCAGATTCCGGATGTCCTCGTGGCGGATGGTGAGCTTGCCGCCGCGGGTGTCGACGCGCGTGATTTCGCCGGCCGTGAGCACGGTGTCCTGGCTGGCGGCGGCAGGCGTGGCGCCGTGGCCGGCATGGCTGGAATGGTCCTGGGCCGCGGCGGGCGCGGCCAGGGCGGCGCAAAGGCCCAGGGTTGCCACGAGAGAGAGCAGAGTGTGGTTCATGAGGTGTTCTCCGGTATCTGGGCGGGCTCAGCCGCGGTAGCTGGTGAAGACGCTGGTGGCTACATCGCTGTTCATCAGGTTCCTGGTGACCAGCAGCACGTCATACGGGTCCTTGCGGCCCCGGTATTCGGGGCCGTCCATGCCCGGGCTGCCCACGGGCATGCCGGGCACGGCCAGGCCCAGGGCCCTGGGCTTTTGCGCCAGCAGCCTGTGCACGTCGGCCGCCGGCACATGGCCTTCGAGCAGATAGCCTGCGACCAGGGCCGTATGGCAGGAGCCCAGGCGCTGCGGCAGGCCCAGCCTGGCGCGCACGGCGTTGTTGCCCGTGTCGTGCACGGTCACGGCAAAGCCGTTGGCCTCCATGTGGACAACCCAGTCCTTGCAGCAGCCGCAGTTCGGGTCTTTCCAGACCTCGACGGGTATCGGCTTGGCGGGCGTCACTGCCCAGAGGGCTGGGGCGGCCAGCGCGGCGCAGCCGGCGGCAATGCGGCCCAGCACGCGGCGGCGCCCGGCAGTGGCGATGGAGGGGCGTTGTGTATACGTCATGGAAAATCCTTGGTGGGAGTGGATATCAGGGTGTCACGGTGATGGTTCCGCGCATGCCGGCCTGGTAATGCCCGGGGATGAGGCAGGCAAAGTCGAAGCGGCCCGCGCGGTTGAACGTCCAGACCAGGTCGCCGGCCTGGCCGGGCGCCACATGGGCCATATGGGGCTCGGCATGCTCCATGGCGGGAAAGCGCTGCATCAGCCGTGCGTGCGCGTCCAGCGAGGCCGGTGTGCCGAGCACGATTTCGTGCATGGCCTGGCCCTTGTTCGCCACGCGCAGCCGCACGGTTTCGCCAAGCCGCACGCTGATGTGCGCCGGCGTGAAGCGCATGTCGTCGCCCATGTCCAGCGTGACGGTGCGCAGGGCGGGCTCGGCCTTACCCGCAATGCCCCAGGGCTTCTGTTCCCCGAGAGGTGTGGCGGCCGCGGTCCGTTCGTGAGGCAGGCTGCCGTGGGCGAGGGCCGCGGCCGGGCCGGCCAGCAGTGCTGCGGCGCAGACCAGGTGCAATGTTTTCATGGTGTGTTCCTTGCGCGGATTCAGTGATGTTCGTGGCCTGTGGCGGGCTTGCGCACGCCGGGCGCGCCTGGAGCCCGGCCGGGCGCCGTCTGGCGGGGGGCCGGTGGCGCCCCCCGTCCGTCGGCCGCGTATTCGTAGGCCACGGTGCCCGCGGGGTGCCGGTACCAGCCCGGGTCGCGGTAGTCGCTGGCGCCCAGGCCCTTGCGCACCTTGAGCGTGGTGAACATGCCGCCCATTTCCAGGCTGCCGAACGGGCCCTTGCCGCTCATCATCGGAAAGGTGTTGTCGGGCAGGGGCATCTGCATATTTCCCATGTCGGCCATGCCGCGCTCGCCCATGACCATGTAGTCGGGCACGATCTTCTGGATCTTCTGCACGAGGCCGCTATGGTCCAGGCCGATCATGGTGGGCACATCGTGGCCCATGGCGCCCATGGTGTGGTGGCTCTTGTGGCAGTGCAGGGCCCAGTCGCCCGCCTCGTCGGCCACGAATTCCATCTGCCGCATCTGGCCCACGGCCACGTCGGTGGTGACTTCGGGCCAGCGCGCGCCGGGGGGTACGGGGCCGCCGTCGGTGCCCGTGACCTCGAACTCGTGGCCGTGCAGGTGCACGGGGTGATTGGTCATGGTCAGGTTGCCCACGCGCATGCGCACCCGGTCGCCCTGCCGTGCCACCAGCGGACTGATGGCCGGGAAGGACCGGCTGTTGAAGGTCCAGATATTGAAGTCCGTCATCTCGTTGACGCGTGGCGTCATGGCGCCGGGCTCGACGGCGAACGAGCCCAGCAGCCAGGCGTAGTCGCGCTGCACCTCGGCGATCAGCGGGCTCTGCCCTTTGGGGTGGGTGATCCAAAGGCCCATCATGCCCATGGCCATCTGCACCATCTCGTCGGCATGCGGGTGGTACATGAAGGTGCCGGGCCGGCGCGCCGTGAATTCGTAGACGAAGGTCTTGCCGGGCGCGATATGCGGCTGGGTCAGGCCGCCCACGCCGTCCATGCCGTTCGGCAGGCGCTGGCCGTGCCAGTGCACCGTGGTGTGTTCGGGCAGGCGGTTGGTGACGAAGATGCGCACCCTGTCGCCCTCGACCACCTCGATGGTGGGGCCGGGGCTTTGCCCGTTGTAGCCCCACATGTTGATGGAAAAGCCCGGTGCCACCTCGCGCACCACGGGCTCGGCCACCAGATGGAATTCCTTGGTGCCATCCTTCATGCGCCAGGGCAGGGTCCAGCCGTTGAGGGTCACCACGGGGTGGTAGGGGCGGCCGTTGGGCGGCACCAGGGGCGGGGCGGTTTCGGCCGAGGACTGGCTCGCGGCTTCGGGCAGGGCCGCCATGGCCACGCGATTGACGGCCGTGGCGGCAACGGCGCCGGCTGCCGCTGTAAAAAAATTACGGCGTTGCATATCAGTCCTCCATGGCGCTTGGGCACCGTCCGCAGGTCATGAAACTGGCGGATCTCAAGCCAGGGACACCGAGGAAGGGCCGCCCCGCACCGAGGGTGTGGTCCCCCTTGCAGGGGGAAGCGGCAAAGCCGCTCAGGGGGTGATGTTTCATCTCAGTGGCTTTCATTGTTGGTGCTGGGGAGGGATGCGGAAGCCTGCGGCGCGGGGGCACCTGGCGATGTACCGGGGGATGTGCCGGTCAGGGCCAGCTGCAGATCGGTATCGGCCAGCCAGAAGTCGCGCTGCGCTTCGGTGGCCGCGGCCACGGCCTGGGTCGTGGCGCGGGCCTGGGCCAGCAGCTGCCAGACGCTGGCAAACATGCCGTTGTAGCGGTAGACGGTCTCTTCCTGGACCAGGCGGGCCAGGGGCAGGACCTCGGCCTGCTGCTGGTGGGCCAGGTCCCAGGCCGTGCGGTAGCGCAGCCAGCTGGTGCGGGCCTCGCTGCGGGCGGCGATGGCGTTTTCGCGCAGCAGGGCCGCGCTGCGCTCCATGCCGGCCCGGGCCTGGCCGCGCGCCGCGCCGCCCCAGTCGAACAGGGGGATGGGCAGCGCCACTTCCCAGCCATGCTTGCGGCTTTGCTCTCCGGTGGAGCGGTCCGTGCTGCGGTTGTGGGTGTAGGCCAGCCCGATGTCGCCGAACAGGGCGTTGACACCGGCCACGCCGTGCCGCTCGGCCATCACATCCAGGTCGCGGCGCAGGGCACGCAGGTCCAGGCGCTCGCGCAGCGCCGTGGCTTCGGCATCCTGGCCCTGGCGCAGCGCCTGGGCTCCGGGCAGGGCCGGCAGCTTTTCGGGCAGCTCGAAGCCCGCCTGCAGCCCCCACAGGCCCATGGAGCGCGCCAGGGTCTCATGCTCGATCTCGGCTGCCAGCCGGGCCCGGGCAAGGGCGGCGCTGGAGGCCTGCTGGGCGGCAATCTCCCGCGCCTGCTCCAGCTTGTTGAAGTTGCCGATGGCGCCCATGCGGCCGGCCAGTTCGGCGCCCAGGCTGGCGGCTTCGCTCATGCGCTCGTTGGCGGCCAGTACCTGGCGGGCCGCCACGGCGCGCAGCCAGGCCCGGCGCGTGTCGGCCGCCACGGCCAGCACCTGCTGCGCGGCGGTCAGCGTGGCCTGCTCCATCTGCCAGCCCTGCCAGCGTGTGCGCCAGGGAAGGGTGAGGATGTCGATCAGGCCGAAGCTCAGCTGGCGCTCCAGCTCCCGCTCGGAAGCGCTGGTGAAGCGCCCCAAGGTCATGCTGGGGTTGACCAGGGTGAGCGCGCGCACGCGTTCGGCATCGCGTATGCCCAGCTCCGCCAGGCGTGCCTGCAGGCCCGGATTGTTGAGCAGGGCGATGCGTACGGCGGTGTCGGCATCGACTGGCTTTTCCAGCCATTGGGCGATCTGCGCCTGGGCCTCGGCCCGGGCTTGCGGATCGGTGCCGGGCAGACGGCTGTCCGGGGGCAGGCGCTGTTCCAGGTGCCTGGCGACGGCACTGCGCTGGCCGTCGGCGGACAGGCTGGCGCAGCCGGCCAGCACCAGGGCGGCGGCCAGGGCGGCGGCCAGGGCGGCCAGTGGACGTATGGAGGCCAAGGACTGCAATGTCATGGCTGCTCCTTGCGGTGCATCGAATGCTCCCGGGACGGGGTGGGCTGGGGCCTGCCCGCCTGGCTTTTTTCCCAGCGCACGATGTCGGCATGGCCGCGCGCAAAGCGGGCCACGGCGGCGTTGGCGGCCTTCCAGTCGGCGTCGGCATTGAGGACTTTCCTGCCCGCCGCCATGGGTGAGGCGTCAAGCGGCCGTGTCGGCGCTGCGGGGTCGAGCAGGGAAGGAGGGGCCGATGGCGAAGAGGGTGGCTCGGCGGCGGCCGGCAGGGGCAGGCTTGCCG
This sequence comes from Comamonas sp. w2-DMI, assembly GCF_040187735.1. Taxonomy (NCBI): domain Bacteria; kingdom Pseudomonadati; phylum Pseudomonadota; class Betaproteobacteria; order Burkholderiales; family Comamonadaceae; genus Comamonas; species Comamonas sp. w2-DMI. The sequence continues at coordinate 128,812 of NZ_JBANEL010000014.1, forward strand.
CGATGAGCGGGAGACAGTGAAGAAGCTGCGCAAAGCGCATGGCGTTTTCCTGAAAACATGAAAAAGATCACGTTCCGCGAGCAGCCTGCGGCTATGCCTGCTGTTAGGGACCAGAATGGGCCTAAAGCAAGCAGTATCCGGCGTTGGTTGCTATGAAAATTGCGGACGCACCAAGGGTGTGTGCGTTCAGGAGATGGGGGGTTTGGTGGCCCGCGCGGGTGCCGCGCTGGCAAAGCGCGTGTCGGCGGTTGCGTTCAGGCCGGCTTCGGGGCCGAGGCCGGGCAGGCCCGGCAGGGCCGGGTGGGCCAGCGCCGAGTGGCAGATGCCGCAGGCGCTGCATGAATGGCCCAAATGGCCGGCGCAGCCCGGGCCGGAATCCGCATCGGCATTGCAGTGCTCCGCAGCCTGGGCTGCTTGCGCGTCCTCATGCAGGGCATGGCCGCCGGAGTGCATGCCATGCCCCGCGGGCATGTCGGTGGCCTGGGCAATGGCGGGGGGGGGCATCATGCGGCGTGGTCAGGCCCATGGCCATGGCGTCGCCCAGCAGGCCGCGGGCGGCCAGCAGCAAAACCATGAAGAGGGCGAGGAAACAACGCATGGGCGCAATGATACTGGCAGAGAAGGGGCAATGGCCTATGGCATTGATGCATTGCAAGCCAGGGCCTGGGCGGGCCGCGCCGCCCCGCCCCGAAGCAAAGGCCGTCGTTCCCTGCGGGAAGACGGACAGCGTCTCAGGGCGACCATTTTCTCAGGCGCAAGCCGTTGGCCACGACCAGCAGGCTCACGCCCATGTCGGCCAGCACGGCCAGCCACATGCTGGCATGGCCGCTGACGGCCAGCAGGAAAAAGGCCAGCTTGATGCCCAGGGCCAGGCCGATGTTCTGCCACAGCACGCCGTGGGAGCGCCGGGACAGGTCGACCACTTCGGGAATGCGGCGCAGGTCGTCGTTCATCAGCACCACGTCGGCGGTTTCCATGGCCATGCCGGTGGCATGCATGCCGCCCATGGCAAAGCCGATATCGGCCTGGGCCAGGGCCGGCGCATCGTTGATGCCGTCGCCCGTCATGGCCGTGGGGCCGATGTCGCGCTGCATCTGCGCCAGCGTGGCGAGCTTGTCCTCGGGCAGCATGTTGCCGCGCGCGTCGGCAATGCCCGCCTCGGCGGCCACGGTGCGCACGGTGGCGGTGTTGTCGCCGCTCAGCACCACGGGCTGGACGCCCAGGGCCTGCAGCCGGGCCACGGCCTCGCGGGCCCGGGGGCGCAGCGGATCGGCCACGGCAAACAGCGCCTGCACGCCCCGGCTGTCGGCCAGCAGCGTGACGGTGCGGCCCTGTTCTTCCTGCCGCATCAGCGCGGCCTTGAGAGCGGCATGCGCTCCGGCGGATTCATGGCCCCAGCCCTGTTCTTCCACCCAGCGCAGATTGGCCAGCGTCCAGGTCTCGCCCAGGATGCAGGCCTGCACGCCGCGTCCGGGCAGTGCCTGCAGCGACTGGGCTTCGTCGAAGTTGTGGCCGACCTGGTCGGCCAGGCCTGCTGCAATGGCCCGGGAAACCGGGTGGTCCGAACGCGACGCCAGCGCATAGGCGCGCTGGGCCATGGTGTCTGCCGGGGCCTGGTTCCAGGCCTGCCAGTCCACCAGCCCGGGCGTGCCCGTGGTCAGCGTGCCGGTCTTGTCCAGGGCGATGGCCTTGAGCTGGCGGGCGCTTTCCAGCGCGCTGCCGCCCTTGATCAGGATGCCGCGCCGGGCCGCTGCCGTGAGCGCGCTGACCACGGTGACGGGCGTGGACAGCACCAGTGCGCAAGGGCAGGCGATGACCAGCAGGGCCAGTGCCTGGTAGGCGGCCTGCTGCCAGCTCCACTCCATGACCCAGGGTGCCAGCAGGCCCAGCGCCACGGCCAGCAGCAGCACGACGGGGGTGTAGACCTGGGCGAAGCGGTCCACGAAGCGCTGCGTGGGCGCCCTGGACGCCTGGGCCTGTTCCACTGCATGGACGATGCGCGCGATCAGGCTGTCGTTGGCGGGGGCCGTGACGCGCACATGCAGCTCGCCGTCCTGGTTGATGCTGCCGGCATACAGCGCGTCGCCAGGACCTTTGTGGGCCAGGGCGCTTTCGCCGGTGATGGGGGCCTGGTTGACCGAACTTTCGCCTGCGGTGATCTCGCCGTCCAGCGGCACGCGTGCGCCGGGCACGATGCGAAGCACGGAGCCCAGCGGCACCTGGCTGGCGGCCGTGCGGCGGGTGCTGCCATCCTGCTGCAGCACATCGGCGGTTTCGGGCGCCAGCTGCAGCAGGCTGCGGATGGCCATGCGGGCCTTGTCCATGGCCTGGTCCTCGATGCGCTCGGCGGCGGCATACAGGGCCATGACCATGGCGGCCTCGGGCCACTGGCCGATGATGAAGGCGCCGGTGACGGCCACGGTCATCAATGCGTGGATGCCCAGGCGCAGGCGCAGCAGGTCGCGCAGGCCCGCCTTGTAGATGCCCAGGCCGGCCAGCGCGATGGCGACAACGGCCAGGCCCATGCCCAGGTAGTGGAGCAGGTCGGCATAGGCACTGCTGCCGTCGCCGCTGAACCAGTGGCAGGCCTCGGCGGCCAATGCGGCAGCCAGCGCCGCATAGATGCGCGGCCAGCCGGGCAGCACGCCGTGGTCGTGGCCGGCATGGTCGTCGCCTGCGGCGTGATCGTGCTTGTGGTCATGTTCCTCGTGGCCATGGCCGTGCACAGGGGCGGTGGGTGCCGGCGCGATGCTGAACGGCGTACAGCAGCCGGTGCCGCAGGAGGCGTCTTGCCCGGCAGGCACCGCGCGCGGCAGTGCGCCAGACAATGTACCGGAGGAGGTCGGGTGTTCTTGCTTCATGGCAGTATTGAAAACAATGAAGTCACTTCAAGGTCAAGCATGTCCGGCAAAGATCTCGCCGCACCGCGCTGGCGCATAGGCGAAGCCGCCAGGCGCTCGGGGGTGGCGGCCCCCAATATCCGCTACTACGAGCGCGAGCAGCTGCTCTCGCCCGGCGTGCGCGAGGACAACCAGTACCGCCTCTACAGCGACGCAGACCTGCACCGGCTGCGCTTCATCCGCCTGTGCCGTGCCATGGACATGTCGCTGGACGAAGTTCGCAGGCTGCTGGCGCTCGACGGTGCATGCAAGGCCGACTGCGTGGCCGCGCGAGAAACGCTGGACGCGCACCTCGAGCATGTGCGCGAGCGCCTCAAGGAGCTGCGCGCGCTGGAGCATGAGCTCGAACACCTGCGCAGCCAGTGCGACGGCACCGACAGCTACTGCCACATCATCGAGACCCTGCATGCCCAGGCCGACGAGCCGCTGCCCGAAGCCCTGCACGGCAATGCCGCCGCAGGCAAGCGCCATGTCTGACGGCCGGATGCCGGCCGCCGCGCATCCTGGTGGGTCCTCGGCTGCCGCGTTGGGGGCTGGCGCTATCATTTCAGCATGAGCTGGAGCGAGATTACCCTGCGCACGCCGGGCCGCATGTGGGCGTCCCTGGGCCGCCATGCGCTGGCCTGGGGGCGCGGCATCTATCTGGCGGCCGTGATGCTGGTGCTGGTAGCCTCTCCCTCCAGCTATGGCCACGGTGCGCGCACGCTGATGGCGCGGCAGATCTATGTGCAGACGGCCCCCGTCCTTGCCGGGTTCACCGCGCTGGCCGCCCTGTTGTGCGCGGTGATTGCGCGCATCGTGATCGTCACTGCACAAAGCTACGGGCTGTCGCGCTACGCGCTGGACCTGGTGGTTCGCGTCATGGTAATCGAGCTGATTCCGCTGACGGCTGCGCTGTTCGTGGCCATGCGCTGCACCATACCCGCCGGCGTGCAGGTGGTGCAGATGCGCGCCAGCGGCCAGCTGGCTGCATGGAAGGCCCGTGGGATCGATCCCATCCGCGCAGCCCTTGTACCGCGCGCGGCGGCCGGCGTGTTTGCGGCCATCACGCTGGCGGCGCTGAGCTGCGCGGTGGCGCTGGTCACCGTGTATCTCAGCGTCTACGGCTTCAGCCTGGCAGGCTTTGGCATCTACACGCGGGTGTTCGGGCAGGTGTTCACGCCGTCGCTGACGCTGGTGTTCGTGCTCAAGACCTGGTTTTTCAGCCTGACCGTGGCCATCATGCCCATGGCTTCGGCGCTGTACATGCCGCTGGCGCGCAGGCGCCAGGGCGGCGAGGAACTGGGCGGCTTCGCGCGCATGTTTGCCGTGCTGCTGCTGATCGAGGTGATTTCCCTCATGGGCAACTATTACTGACGAGGACGGGATGACCCGAAACCAACGACATGGCCTGTGCTGCACAGGCGGGCTGGATGGCCGCAATGACGGACGCTAGGCCGGATAACCAGGCGGGCACCCGGTCGGATGCCCCGCTCGATGCCGGCCGGCACGACACGCCGGAGGAGCTGCTGGGCCTGAAGCCTGTCGCGCATCTGCGCGCCAAGGCGACGGCACTGCTGCTGTTCACGCTGGGCCTGATCCTGGCCGCCGTGCTGTATCTGCTGTATGCGCGCGGCGTGTTCGAGCCCACGGATCTGCTGGTGCTGACGGCCGACGACTCCCAGGGCGTGACTGCGGGCATGGACATGACCTTTTCCGGCTTTCCCATAGGCCGGGTGCGCAGGATAGAGCTGGCAGAGGACGGTTCGGTGCGCATACTGGTCGATGTGACCCGCAAGGACGCGCACTGGCTGCGCGAGTCCAGCGTGTTCACGCTGGTCAAGGGCATCGTGGGCGGCACCACCATCAAGGCCTACAGCGGCATCATGAGCGATCCGCCGCTGCCGCCGAACTCGGTACGCCCCGTGCTCAGCGGCGATGCCACGGCCGAGTTGCCGCAGATCCTCAACTCGGCCAAGGAAGTGCTGGCCAATGTGGCGCAGCTGACGGCCCAGGACTCGGCGCTGGGCGGCTCGCTGGCCGAGGTGCGCAAGCTGGCCGAACGCATGCAGGGGCAGGGCGGCATGCTGGGCGTGGCCCTGGGCAGCGACGAGGAGGCCCGGCGAGTGCTGGCGCTGGTGGAGCGCGCCAACGCGGTGCTCACGCGCATGGACCGCATGGTGGCGCGGGCCGACAGCCAGTTATTCGATGCCAACGGCGTCATGCCGCAGGTACGCGCCACCGTGGAGCAGCTCAATGGCCTGCTGGCGGACACGCGCAAAACCCTGTCCAAGGTCGATGCCGTACTGGCCGAGGCCCAGGCCGTGGGCGCCAATGCCCGCGAGGCCACGGCGGATCTGGGTGCCTTGCGCGCCGAGGTGGAGAGCAATCTCATGCGCCTGGAGTCGGTGCTCAATGATCTGCAGCGCAAATGGCCTTTTGCGCACAAGCCGGAGCTCAAGCTGCCATGACGCATTCCATCAAGCTCCTGGAAAAATGCATTGCGGGCCATACCAGGTGTGTGTTGGCAGCTATCTCCTTTGTAGCGCTGGCCGGCTGCGGCAGCCAGCCGCCGGCGCCCGACTGGGCCATCGGCGCCGAAGCTGCGGCACAGAAGGCGACCACCGCTTACCTCCAAGGCCAGCAGAGGGTGGAAGGCCTGCAGTGGCAAAAGGCCAGGGATGCCGTAGCCGGTACCGGGCGCCTGGACCTGGCGGCCCGCATGGAACTGATGCGCTGCGCAGCCCAGGTCGCCAGCCTGGAGTGGAACGGCTGTCCCGCCTACCAGTCACTTGCGCGGGACGCGGCTGTGCCCGAGCAGGCGTATGCCCGCTATCTGAATGCCGAGCCGCGTGCCGAGGATGTGGAGCTGCTGCCCCCGGATCAGCAGGCTGCGGCCCGGCATATCGTGGCCCGGGCCGGAAGGCCGCTGGCAGCGGAGGAGGTGCGGCAACTGATCTCTGCGGGCGAGCCGCTGCCGCGCCTGCTGGCCGTGGCCGTACTGTTGCGAGCGGGCCATGCCTCCCCCGAGCTGCTGCGGGCGGGAGTGGACATTGCGTCGGCCCAGGGCTGGCGGCGTGCGCTCATGGCCTGGCTGCTGCTGCAGGCCCAGGCGGCCGAACGCGCGGGAGATGCGGATGCCGCATCCCACATCCGGCGCCGGCTGGACTTGTTGCAAAAATGAAGGCTTGCCCAGGCACGCTATGGCAAAGGATTCAAAAATAGCGCTTACGGTAGAGCCGCTATGGTTTGCAGGTGTTTTTGGCCGGGAATACCCAAGGGCACCCGGCCGTTACAGCACGGAATTCAGCGTGGCGGCGTCGGTGAGCAGGGTGTCGGCAGCGGAAGCGGCATGTTCCATCGACAGCAGGCTCAGAGCAGCAATCACGGCCAGCACGACCGTGACGGTGAATGCAATGACAGGATGGCGAAAGAATGCTTTGGAGCCGGGCATGATGCTCTCCTTTCTCTAGGCCGGAAAAGGAATGCCGTCGCAACCATGTCCTAGAAAAAGCAGCGCGGCACCCTCATTGCAGCATGGCCGCTTGCCTGCGGCTGTCGGAAAAGGCCACTCGCCCGTGACGTCAGCGTGTCGGGTTCCCGTCGGAAAAACGCGCTGCGGTTTTTCGTAGTTCTCCCCACTCCAAAAAAAAAGCGAGGACCAGGCCTCGCTTGGGTTATGTGCCGGATGGCAATCCGGCCAGGGCATCAGAAGCGGTGGCGGATGCCGGCGATCAGGCTGGTGCCTGTCTTGGGGCTGGCATCGCTCACGCGGTCGTACATCAGGGCGGTG
>NZ_JBANEL010000015.1:0-133739 GCF_040187735.1 Comamonas sp. w2-DMI
TTTTTTTAATGAACCGAAGAGTCAATCGCTTGATTCTTCTGACTCGCTGCAATCAGCGAAGCCTTGCATTGTAGCACAGTTTTTAGCGCTTGCAGAAAGAATTTTCAAACTTTCTTCAACCACCTGCGAAGTGCATCTCGCTCAGTGAAGCCTTGCATTGTACACAGAATTTTCGACCTGGCGCAACTCACACCCGGTTTTTTGAAGGCAGTCCAATCCAACCGCCAAAAGACAAGAGGGAGCAGGCAAGCCTGCTCCCTCTTGTCTTCATCTTGCGATAGCGAAGGCTTCAGGCCCGGGCCGCCAGTTCCAGCGCATCGACAAACAGGGCAGCCACGTCACAGCCGGTCTGGTCGTGGATTTCCTGGAAGCAAGTCGGACTGGTCACGTTGATCTCAGTGACGTTGTGTCCGATCACATCCAGGCCGATCAGCAGCAGGCCGCGCTGCACCAGCTTGGCACCGATGGTTTCCGCAATCGCCTTGTCCTCGTTGCTCAGGGGCTGGGCCACGCCCTTGCCGCCGGCGGCCAGATTGCCGCGCACTTCATTGCCTTGCGGAATGCGGGCCAGGCAATAAGGCACCGGCTTGCCGCCGATGATGAGCACACGCTTGTCGCCCTGGACGATGTCGGGCAGGAACTTCTGCACCATGACGCTGGTGGCTCCGCCCCGGTTCAGGGTCTCGATGATGCTGCCGAGGTTGCGCTCGTCGGGACCCACGCGGAAGATGCCCATGCCGCCCATGCCATCCAGGGGTTTGAGAATGATGTCCTGGTGCTGGGCATGGAAGGCCCGGATATCCTGGGCCGTGCGCGTCACCAGCGTTGGCGAGATGAAGTGCGCGAACTCCATGATGGCGAGCTTTTCCGGGTGTTCGCGCAGTGCCTGGGGCTTGTTGAAAACCTTGGCGCCCTCACGCTCGGCCTGGCTCAGCAGGTGGGTGGCGTAGAAATACTCGGAATCGAAGGGCGGATCCTTGCGCATCACGACGGCATCGAATTCCGCCAGCGCCATGCTGCGAGCTTCGGTTTCGTCAAACCATTGCTTCTTGTCGCCCGTCAGCGTGATGAAGCGCACCCGGGCCGTGACCTTGCCTCCGCTTTCCCATGACATGCTGCCAGGCTCGCAAGCCACGATCTGGTGGCCTCGGCGCTGTGCCTCGCGCATCATGGCAAAGGTGGAGTCCTTGTAGATCACGAAGGACTCCAGTGGATCGGCAACAAACAGTATTTGCATGGTGGTGGTTCAGATAGGACAGATCTCGCCGGACATCATGCACGGCCTGAGAAGACATCACAGATTTTCCGTGAAGTTTCCGCCTTCCCCCTTCTAGCGGCGGCGAAAGTGCTGGATGCACAGCGCCACGCTGCCCGCCACCACGCCCCAGAAAGCCGATCCTATGCCGGCAATCACCACGCCGCTCAGAGTCACGAGAAATGTGATGAGCGCAGCCTCGCGGTGTTGCTCCTCCCTGAGCGCTGCAGCCAGGCCGCCGCCGATGGAGCCGAGCAGGGCCAGCCCCGCGATGCAAGCCACCAGCTCCTTGGGAAAGGCAGTCAGCAGCCCCGTGACCACGGCGCCGAAGATGCCCAGCACGATGTAGAACAGGCCGCAGACGGCCGCCGCCGTATAGCGCCTGGATTTGTCTTCATGCGCTTCGGGACCCATGCAGATGGCCGCAGTGATGGCGCTCAGATTCAAGGCATAGCCGCCGAACGGTGCCAGCACCAGGGTGGCCGCGCCCGTCATGCTGATGATGCGGGAGACGGGAATGTCATAGCCCGTGGCGCGGATCACGACCACGCCCGGCAGGTTTTGCGAGGCCATGGTGACGACGAACAGCGGCAGGGCCAGGCTCACCAGGGCCTGAACAGAGAACTGCGGCATGGTGAACACCGGCATGGCCAGGCCCGCATGCACGGCGGACCACTGCATCTGCCCGCGCAGCGCCGCCCAGACAATGCCGGCCATCAAGGTCACGATCACCGCGTAACGCGGAGCCAGACGCCGGGACAGCAGATAGGCAACCAGCATGACCAGCACCAGAGGCAGATTGCTCTCGGCCGCCGAGAAGGCCTGCATGCCGAACTTGGCCAGCACGCCGGCCAGCAGGGCCGAGGCGATCTCCATGGGGATGCGGTTCATGATGCGCTCGAACCAGCCCGTGGCGCCCGCCACAATGATGAGCACCGCGCTGGCGATGAAAGCACCCACGGCTTCCCCCATGGAAAATCCGCCGGCCAGCCCGGCCGTCGCCAGCACCGCGGCACCCGGCGTGGACCAGGCCACCATGACAGGCATGCGCAGCAGCAACGAGGGGACAAGGGAGCACAGCCCCATGCCCAGGCCCAGGGCCCAGATCCAGGAGGTGATCTGGGCCGGCGTGGCCTGGAAGGCCTGGGCTGCCTGGAACACCAGGGCCACGGAGCTGGTGAAGCCCACCAGCACGGCCACGAAACCGGCCGCAAAGGCGGCGGGACTCAAGTCTCTGAAAAAGCGCATCTGCGCATTCTGGCATCAGGCCTGCGAAAAACACCGCCTGGACGGTGCATGCGAATCGCGAAGGCGACCATCACTTCCAAATTGATAGCTATCAGCGCTTTCTGGATAAGCGATACAGGCCTTTTTGACCCAAGCTACAGCTCGATCTTAGAGCCCAGTTCGACCACGGAGTTGCTGGGCAAGTGCAGGAAATCGGACACCCGGCTGGCGTTGCGGTGCATCTGGGCGAACAGCTTCTCGCGCCAGGGCGCCATGCGATGGCTCATGCGCGGAATGATGACATCGCGCGAGAGGAAGTAGCTGGTTTCCATGGATTCGAACATGCAGCCCTGTGTGCGCAGCTGGGCCAGCGCGGCCGGCACGTCGGGCTCGTTCTTGAAGCCGTAATGGATCAGCACCTCCCAGCAGTCGCCGCCCAGCGATTCGGCCTGCACGCGCTTGTCCAGCCCCACCCAGGGGACTTCGTGGTTGCGCACCGTCACGAAGATGTTGCGCTCGTGCAGCACCTTGTTGTGCTTAAGGTTGTGCAGCAGCGCATGGGGCACGGTGCCGGGCTCGCCCGACAGGAACACGGCCGTGCCCGGCACCCGCGTGGGCGGATGGCGCCAGGCCGATTCGAGGAATTCACGCAGGTTGAGCGCATCGGCATGCAGTCTTTCCTGCAGCAGATCGCGCCCCTTGCGCCAGGTCATCATCAGCGTGAAGACCGTGCCGCCGATCAGCAGCGGGAACCAGCCGCCTTCGAACAGCTTGAGCAGATTCGACGAGAAGAAGGCCAGATCCACGATGAAGAAAAAGCCCGTGGCCAGGATGCAGACCGCCAGAGGGTAGTTCCAGCGATAACGGACCACGAAGAAGGTCAGCGTGGTGGTGATCAGCATGTCCAGCGTCACGGCGATGCCGTAGGCCGCCGCCAGATTGCCGCTGTTTCGGAACAGCAGCACCGCCAGCGCGATCGCCACGAACAGCCCCCAGTTCACCAGCGGCATATAGATCTGTCCAGTTTCCTTCACGCTGGTGTGGCGCACCTCGAAGCGCGGCAGGTAGCCGAGCTGGATCACCTGGCGCGTCACGCTGAAGGCGCCGGTGATCAACGCCTGCGAGGCGATCACCGTGGCCATGGTGGCCATGATCACCATGGGCAGCAAGGCCCAGCTCGGCGCCATCATGTAGAACGGGTTCTTGACCGCCTCCGGGTTGGCCAGCAACAGCGCTCCCTGACCGAAGTAGTTGAGCGTCAGCGCCGGCATGGCAATGCTGAACCAGGCCAGGCGGATGGGCTTCTTGCCGAAATGGCCCAGGTCGGCATACAGGGCCTCGGCGCCCGTCACGCACAGCACGACCGAGCCCAGGATGATGAACGAGGTGCCGGGATTGTTCCAGATGAAGCCGACCGCATGGTGCGGGCTGAGGGCGGCCAGGATTTCCGGATGGCCGAGGATCTGGTGAATGCCCAGCAGGGCGATGCAGAAGAACCAGGTCAGCGTGATCGGGCCGAAGAACTTGCCGATGCCGGCGGTGCCTCTTTTCTGCACGAAGAACAGCAGAAACAGGATCACCAGGGTCAGCGGAATCACGGCGCGCGTGAAATGCGGGGAGATCACCTCCAGGCCTTCCACGGCCGACAGCACGGAGATGGCCGGCGTGATCACGCCGTCGCCGTAGAACAGCGAAGTGCCGAACATGCCGACCAGGAACAGCGTGCTGGACAGGCGCGGCTTGTCCTTCACGGTCTGCGAGGCCAGGGCCAGCATGGCCACCAGGCCGCCCTCGCCATTGTTGTCCGCGCGCAGCACCAGGACCACGTACTTGAGCGAGACGATGACCGTGAGCGTCCAGAACAGCACGGACAGCACGCCGTAGACGTTGGCCGGCGTGAAAGGCACATAGCCCGATCCGAAGACCTCCTTGACCGAGTACAGAACACTGGTGCCAATGTCTCCATAGACGACACCGATAGCGCCCAGCGTGAGGGCGGACAAAGAGGATTTGGAAGTTTGCACGGCTCAGGAAGCGACTCGTAAGGCAGTCACCGGGTCTCAAGGTTTCGGCATTGTGCTCGGTCCGGGCGGCCCGCTGCTTCAGTCGTAGATTTCCGCGTCAGGATTCGTCGCTTCCAGCTCGTAGCTGGCGGCCAGCATGGCCAAGCGCGCAATCACGCCATACATGTAGAAGCGGTTGGGAGCGCTGGCGCCCGGGCGTGCGCCCACCTGCGGCAGCTGGTTGCTGTTCGGGAAAGCCAGCGGCACATAACCGGCACCGGGCGTGTTGAGGTTCTCGTCCACGTCGCGCTCGGGGTGCATGCGGTAAAAGCCCCCGACCACATAGCGGTCCATCATGTAGACCACGGGCTCGGCCACCGCATTGTTCATGCGCTCATAGGTCAGCACGCCCTCCTGCACGATGACGTCGTGCACGGTCTGGCCATCCTTGATCACGCCCATCTTGTTGCGGCTCTTGCGGGGCAGGTCTGCCAGTTCCTTGGCATCGCGCACCATCATCACGCCCATGCCGTAGGTGCCGTTGTCGGCCTTGACCACGGCGAACGGCTTTTCCTTGATGCCGTATTCCTTGTACTTGCGGCGCACCTTGGACAGGATGGTGTCCACCTGCTCGGCCAGCCGGTCCATGCCCACACCGTCGGCAAAGTCGATGTTTTCCACATGGCCGAACAGCGGATTGATCAGCCAGGGATCGATGCCCAGCAGCTTGCCGAAGCGCTTGCCCACTTCCTCATAGCTCTGGAAGTGGCGGCTCTTGCGGCGCACGTTCCAGCCTGCATGCAGCGGCGGCAGCAGGTATTGCTCGTACAGCTCCTCGATGATGCCGGGTGTGCCGGTGGACAGGTCGTTGTTGAGCAGGATGGTGCAGGGGTCGAAGTCCTTGAGCCCCAGACGGCGCTTGGTGCGGATCACGGGCTCCAGCTTGATCTCGTCGCCATGGGGCAGCGTGATCGACAGCGTCTTCTTGATCTCCGGGCTGATGGAGCCGATGCGCACATTGAGCCCGGCCATGTTGAAGATGCGCTTGAGCTGCAGCACGCTGGCCAGGTAGTGGGTGTTGCGCGTGTGGTTCTCGGGGATGATGAGCAGATTGCGCGCTTCCGGACATATCTTTTCGATAGCAGCCATCGCAGCCTGCACGGCCAGCGGCAGCATTTCATCGGTCAGGTTGTTCCAACCGCCCGGAAAAAGGTTGGTATCCACCGGTGCCAGCTTGAAGCCCGCATTGCGAATGTCCACCGAGCAGTAGAAAGGCGGCGTGTGCTCCATCCACTCCAGGCGGAACCAACGCTCGATCGCAGGCATGGAGTCCAGGATGCGCTGCTCGAGTTCGTTGATGGGGCCGGTCAAAGCCGTGACGAGATGTGGAACCATAAAGACCCTTATGAACCGATGGTGGGTTGCAATTGTAGAGACCGCCGCACAAATTAAGCGTTTTCCCTAGGTGCAAGGACTAGCGACGCCAGAAAGCGGGTGACAGCAAGGCCATGAAGCTCAGGATTTCAAGACGGCCCAGCAGCATGCCCAAAGTACACACCCAAGTCTGAAAATCGGTCAACACCGTGTAATTCGATGCAGGCCCGATGGCCCCGAGCCCCGGGCCCAGGCAGTGCACGCTGGCCAGCACGGCGGAAAAAGCCGTCACGGGATCCAGGTCGGTCAGCAGCATGACCATGCTCAGCACGATCACCGTGGCGCCGTAGACCAGCATATAGGCCAGCACCGAAAAGATCATGCGGTTCTCGACCACGGCGTTGCCCAGGCGCACGGGCTGCATGGCGCGCGGGTGGACCAGGCGCGTCATCTCGCGCCGCGCTTGTTTGACCAGAATCAGCATGCGCACCATTTTGATGCCGCCGCCCGTGGAGCCGGCACTGGTGGCAACCCCCGACAGCAACAGCAGCAGCACCGGGATGAAGACCGGCCACGCCAGATAGTCGGTGGTCGAAAAGCCCGTCGTCGTGGCGACCGAGACCGTGTGGAACATGCCGTAGCGCAAGGCGTCCAGCGGACCGTAGACACCCTTGCCCCACAGCAAAAGCGCGGCCAGCAGGCCGGCGCCCACGAGCACCGAAATCGTGGCCCGCATTTCCGGGTCCCGCAGAAAGCTGTCCAGATGCCCCTTACGCAGGGCCACGAAGTACAGCGCGAAATTGCAGCTCGCCAGCAGCATGAAGATCAGCGCAATGGACTCCAGCAGCGGCGAATTGAAATAGGCAAAGCTCGCATCGTGGGAGGACAGTCCGCCCAGGCTCACCGTGGCGAACATGTGCATGAGCGCATCCAGCGGCGTCATGCCGCCCGCCCAGAAGGCCAGCGCGCAGGCGATGGAAAACAGCGCATACACGCCCCACAGCCCCTTGGCCGTCTCGGTGATGCGCGGCGTGAGCTTGGTATCCTTCACGGGTCCCGCCGCCTCCGCACGAAACAGCTGCGCGCCACCCACGCCCAGCAGCGGCAGCACGGCCACGGCCAGGATCAGAATGCCCATGCCGCCCATCCACTGCAAAAAGGTGCGCCAGACATTGATGGACACCGGCAGCTTGTCCACGCCGCTGAGCACCGTGGCGCCTGCCGTGGTCAGGCCCGACACCGCCTCGAAATAGGCATGCGTGAAGCTGATGTGCAGGCCCACGCGCTTCAGGCCCAGCATCAGCGGCAGCACGGCACACAGCGGCAGCACCACCCACACCAGGGTCACGAGGATCACGCCATGGCGGGCCTGCAGGTCGCGCTTGTAGCGGTACAGTGCGCCCCACAGCAGCAGGCCCGCGCAGGCCGTGATGCCGATGGACCACGGATAGATGCGCCAGACACCGTCCTGCGTGAACCAGGACACGCCGAACGGCAGCAGCATGGCGCCGGCAAACATGACCATCAGCATGCCGAGCACGCGCAGTACGGGAAGCAGGTCTCGCATGGCCTGTGGCTTCAGAAAAAAGTGGCGCTGACGCGGAACAGGTTTTCCACGTTGCGCACCAGGCGCTTGTTGGGCAGGAAGAAGACCACATGGTCCCCGCTCTCGATCACCGTGTTGCTGCGCGGGATGATGACCTCGGTTTCCACTTCGCCGCCCGTGTCGTCGGCGGACTGGCCCTCGGGAATGCCGCGCACGATGAGGCCGATATGCACTTCCTCGGGCAGGCGCAGCTCCTCGACCCTGCGGCCGACCACGCGCGAACTCTTCTTGTCCCCGCGCGCCACGATCTCCAGCGCCTCGGCCACGCCACGGCGCAGGCTGTGCACGGCCTGCACGTCGCCGCGGCGCACATAGGCCAGGAATTCGCCCAGCATGGCCTGGGCCGGCGACAGCGCGATGTCGATCTGCGTGCCGTGCATCAGGTCGGCATAGGCGCGGCGGTTGATCAGCGCCAGCACGCGGCGCGCCCCCATGCGCTTGGCCAGCAGGCTGGACATGATGTTGTCCTCGTCGTCATCGGTGAGCGCCAGGAACAGGTCGACTTCCTCGATGCCCTCCTCCGCCAGCACATCCTCGTCGGTGACATCGCCTTCCAGCACCAGCACCTCGGCCGGCAGCGCCGCCGACAGGTTCAGGCATTGCTGCTCGCTGTGCTCGATGATCTTGATGTGAAAGCGCCCCGGCGTCTGGGCCAGCTTCCTGGCCAAGCGCAGGCTGACCTGGCCCCCGCCCGCGATCATGATGCGGAACACCGGACGCGAGGGCCGGCCCTCGGGGCGGTTGATGGCGCGCAGGGCCTCGGACACATGCTCGGTCGCCGCCAGGATGAAGACCTCGTCGCCCGGCTCGATGCGCGTGGCCCCGTCGCAGCGCACAAAGCGGTCGGGTTCATCGAGAAAGCGGCGGTAGATGGCCACGATGCGCATCACCAGCTCGGGCATGCGCTCGCGGATCTCGGCGATCTGCAGGCCCACGGCCGGCGCCCCGGCACGCGCGCGCACCGAGGCCAGCGCTGCGCGCGCGCCCGCGAACGAGCGCACCTGCATGGCCTCGGGATATTCGATCAGCTTGCGGATGTAGTTGGTGATGGACTCTTCGGGGCAGATGATGCGGTCCACGCCGAAACCATCCTTGCCCAGCACCGATTCGTTGGCGGCAAAGCCCGAGGAGCGCACGCGCGCAATCCGCGTGGGGATGTCGAACATGGCCTGGGCCAGCTTGCAGCAGACCAGATTGGTCTCGTCCATGGAGGCGCAGGCGATCAGCAGGTCCGTATCCCGGGCACCGGCCTCGGCCAGCACCTGCGGATCGATGCCGTTGCCGACCACGCCGCGCAGATCGAAGCGGGATTCCAGCTCGCGCAGCGCGCGCGCGTCGGTGTCGATGACGGTGATGCTGTTCTGCTCGGACACCAGGCTCTCGGCCACGCTGTGGCCTACACGCCCGGCACCCAGAATGATGATTTTCATGGTGTTGTATGCGGAACCGAAGCGGCTGGAGGATTCTAAAAGCCGCCGGCCCCTGGAACGTGCTCTCCAGGCGGCGGCGGCATGGCGTCAGGCGCGGACTTCGCCGTCGCCCAGGACCACGTACTTGAGCGAGGTCAGCCCCTCGATGCCCACGGGGCCGCGCGCATGGAACTTGTCGGTGCTGATGCCGATCTCGGCGCCCAGTCCGTATTCGAAGCCGTCGGCAAAGCGCGTGCTGGCATTGACCATGACGCTGGCCGAATCCACTTCGCGCAGGAATTTCTGAGCGTGCATGTGGTTCGTCGTCAGGATGGCGTCGGTATGGTGGCTCGAATACTTGTTGATGTGGGCAATGGCCTCCTCCACGCCCTCCACCAGCTTGATGCTGATGATGGGCGCAAGGTATTCCTCGCTCCAGTCCTGCTCGGTCGCGGCCACCAGCCTGGCGCCCTGCACGCCCTGCAGCATGGCCAGGGCTTCGGGGTCGCAGCGCATCTCCACGCCCTTGGCCGCATAGACGGCGCCGATCAGCGGCAGGAACCCGGCCGCCACGCCGCGCGCCACCAGCAGGCCCTCGCTGGCATTGCAGGGGCTGTACTTCTGCGTCTTGGCGTTGTCGGCTACCTTCACGGCCATGGCGATGTCGCAGGGGTCGTCCACATAGGTGTGGCAGTTGCCATCCAGGTGCTTGATCACCGGCACCTTAGCCTCGCGGCTGATGCGCTCGATCAGGCCCTTGCCGCCGCGCGGAATGATCACGTCCACGTACTCGGGCATGGCGATCAGCTGGCCCACGGCCTCGCGGTCGGTGGTCTGCACCAGCTGTACGCCGTGCTCGGGCAGGCCGGCCTCGGCCAGCGCCCGGGCCACCAGCCTGGCCAGCGCCTTGTTGGAGTCGATGGCCTCGGAGCCGCCGCGCAGGATGCAGGCATTGCCGCTCTTGATCGACAGGCTGGCCGCCTCGATGGTCACATTGGGACGGCTTTCGTAGATCATGCCGAACACGCCGATGGGCACGCGCATCTGGCCCACGCGGATACCGCTGGGCATCTGCTTCATGCCGATGATCTCGCCGATCACGTCGGCCATCGCGGCCAGCTGCTCGCAGCCCTGGGCGCAGGTCTCCAGCACCTTGGGCGTCAGGCGCAGGCGGTCCACCATGGGCGCCGACAGGCCGTTGGCCACCGCACGCTCCAGATCCCTGGCGTTGTCGGCCTGCAGCGGCTCCACGTTTTCGCGCAGCAGGCGGGCCAGCGCCTTCAGTGCTTTGTTTTTGGTAGCTGCAGACGCACTGGCCATCAGCGCAGAGGCCATTTTTGCCTGCAGGCCGAGGTTGTGCATGTATTCGACGGTATTGAGCGCGTTCATACGCCGATTTTCCCCTATCTGGCCTGCCCGTGGGCCAACAAGCCCTCTACACTGCGGGCGATACGGAGAAAGAACCGCGATGACCCCCACCGCCTCCCCCTCGCTGGCCGCCCGGCAGCTGCAGCAGCTGCGCTCGGGCTTCGAACAGCTGGCCCGCCAGCAACTGGCGCCGGCCGCCCTGGGCCAGCAGGCCCGCGCCGCCACTGCGCTGCTGCAGGCCTTGCCTGCGCGCTATGGCGAAGTGCTGCTCAACCTGCTGGACCGGCTGGAATCCAGCGCGCTGTTCACCGAGGAAAGCTGCTCCTTCAGCCAGAAGGACCTGACGGACAACCTGCTGCTGTGGGCCGACAAGGCGCAGGCCCAGCTTGATAAAAGCTGAAAATCGCGGCCGCAGCAGGGTCTTGGGCCGCGTCAGGATTGCAAACAAATGCCACGGGCATGAAGCAATTTGTCCGCGTGTAAAAAGCCGCAACACTGCTGGCAGCGCCCCGCGCGCACCGCTACCTTGGAAGCCTCTTTATTTGCTTGGAGATTGCCATGGGACTGCTCAATCAGATCATCGGTGCTGTGGTTGCCGAAGAGGCCCTGGACAAGGTCGACCCCGAGGCGGGTCTGCTCAAGAAAGGCATGGCGGCCCTTGCCGGCTTTGAAGGCGAGAAAGTCATCGAGGAAAAGATCGACGAACACCTGCAGCAGGAGCAGCAGCCACCGGCCGACGGCGCGCCGCAGTGAGCCTCCCTCTCTTTTCCACGAAAAAGGATGCGCGCCGCATCCTTTTTCGCTTTTGCGCCGCGCTCAGGCCCTGCCCGCCTGGGCCAGCAGCATGGCCAGCTGGCGCAAGGCCTGCCAGCCGTCGCGGGGCCAGCCGTCGGCGGGCAGGCCCTTGACGATGCCGTCCACCGTGTGGGCCGCCTGCAGCAGCTGCGCGGCCGTGGCGTCGCTCACGCGCGGCAGCAGGCGCTCGAGCAGGCGTTCCTTGGGACCCCAGATGCGGTTTTCGCGCAGCGCCATGGGCAGGGGCTTGCCCGCGGCCATGGCGTCCTTGATGCGCTTGATGTTGCGGATGTCCTCGGCCAGCGCCCAGTGCACCAGCACCTCGGCCTCGCCTTCGGCCTGCAGGCCGTCGAGCATGCGCATGGTGCGCGCCAGCTGGCCCGAGAGCACGGCCTCGGAGAGCTTGAACACGTCGTAGCGCGCCACGTTGAGCACGGCCTGCTCGACCTGTTCGAAACCCAGCTCGCCCTGCGGGTACAGCAGCGCCAGCTTCTGGATTTCCTGGTGGGCGGCCAGCAGATTGCCCTCCACGCGGTCGGCAAAGAACTGCAGCGTGCGCTGGCCTTCCTCGCCCGCGGCCACGCGCTGGCCCTGGGCGGCCAGGCGCTGGGCGATCCAGCCGGGCAGCGCGCCGCGCTCCACCGGGTCGATCTGCAGCGAGACGCCGCCGGCATCGAGCGCGGCAAACCAGGCGCTGCTCCTGGTGGCCTTGTCCAGGCGCGGCAGGCTCACCAGCGTGAGCGTGCTGTCGTTGCCCTGGGCGCTTTCGGCCAGCTGCTGCAGCGCCGCGCTGCCGTCCTTGCCGGGCTTGCCGGAGGGAATGCGGATCTCCAGGATCTGCCGGTCGGCGAACAGGGACAGCGAGCCGCCTGCGGCCAACACCGCGCTCCAGTCGAAGTGCGCGCCGGCCACGGTGTAGCTGCTGCGCTCGGTATAACCGGCCGCCCGCGCCGCGGCGCGGATGGCATCGGCCGCCTCCTGCTGCTGCAGGGGCTCGTCCCCGTGCAGGACGTAGAGCGGACGCAGGCCCTTGGCCAGATGGGCTGCAAGCTGGTTCAGCGCAAGCTGCATGGATATATTGTCAAAAATGCCTGCAGCGCTTGCCAGACAAGCGTCAGCAGCTATCAAATCAGGAAGACTGCAAGCTCTTTACGGCGGACAGGCGGCGAATCATCTGCTGCACGATGTCGTTGCGCATGTCCTTGTTGAGCATTTCTTCTTCCGCCGCCTTGGACAAGGCGTTGGTTTCGTTATAGGTCACGTTGCGGATCTGGCGGATCTCGGTCGGAGGAATCACCTCGTCGCCACCCGGCGTGCGCAGCGAGAAGCTGACGATCAGGCGCAGTTCGATTTCACGCACCTGGCCGGCCACGTTCATGCCCACGATCACGCGCTGCTGCTGCTCGCTGATGACCTGGCAGATCACCTCGGCCTGATCCGGCGGCGTCGGATCGCGCAGCACCGTGAGCTTGTCGCTGGACGATTCGAGGTTGCGGCGCAGCAGCGTGCCCACGGGCGAGCCCCGCCCCGCCTGGATGTAGATGGAGCGGAAGACGAAGTTGGGCACGCCGCGCAGGCGAAAGCCGCAGGCCCCCAGCAGAGGCGACAAAGCCATGGCGGCCAGCAGCGTACGTTTT
Organism: Comamonas sp. w2-DMI; assembly: GCF_040187735.1. NCBI lineage: Bacteria > Pseudomonadati > Pseudomonadota > Betaproteobacteria > Burkholderiales > Comamonadaceae > Comamonas > Comamonas sp. w2-DMI. Next base: position 12,675 of record NZ_JBANEL010000015.1, read on the forward strand.
TGCATGAACTGTCCTTGCATTCAAAGCGCCCTGCCGCGCCTTGCGGGCGGCGGCAGGGCCGGAGCCCCGATCAGATCACCACATTCACCAGGCGGCCCGGCACCACGATGATCTTCTTGGGCGTCTTGCCTTCGGCAAACTTCAGGAAATCCTCGTTGGCCAGGGCCGCGGCCTCGATGGCGGCCTTGTCGGCCGTGGCGGACACCAGGATGGCGCCGCGCAGCTTGCCGTTGACCTGCAGCACCAGCGAGATCTCGTCCTGCACCAGCGCCTTGGGGTCGACCTGGGGCCAGGCCGCATCGAGCAGGTCGCCCAGGTGGTTGGCATAGCCGAGTTCGCTCCACAGCACGTGGGCCAAGTGGGGCGTGGCGGGGTAGAGCACGCGCAGCAGGATGCCGAAGCCTTCGATCAGCGCCACCTTGGCGCCGGCGTCGTCCAGGGCCTTGAAGTCCTCCAGCGCGTTGATCATCTTCATCGCGCCCGAGACCACGGTGTTGTACTGCATGCGCTGGTAGTCGTATTCCACCTGCTTGAGCACGGTGTGGATTTCCAGGCGCAGCGCCTTGGCGGCCTTGCTGAATTCCACATCGTCCAGCGACTTGGCACCGGCCACGCCAGCCACGGCTGCCGCCATGTCCATGCCCGACAGCTTGGCACCGAAGTTGTAGACGCGGCGCAGGAAGCGGTAGCTGCCTTCCACGGCGGCATCGTTCCACTCCAGCGTCAGCTCGGGGGGCGAGGTGAACATGGTGTACAGACGGGCCGTGTCGGCGCCGTACTTCTCGATCAGCTCCTGCGGATCGACACCGTTGTTCTTGGACTTGGACATGGTGCCCACGCCCTCGTAGTCGATGGCCGTGCCCACGGGCAGCATGCCGTCGGCGCTGTCCACTTCGACCTTGAGCTTGGCGCCTGTGATCTTGCCGGCATCATCGAACACATGCTCGACATCCTTGGGCCAGAAGTATTCCTTGGCGCCCTTGGCCGTGCGGCGGCTGTAGATATGGTTGAGCACCATGCCCTGGGTCAGCAGCTTGGTAAAGGGCTCGTCGATCTTGAGCAGACCCAGATCGCGCATGACCTTGGTCCAGAAACGTGCGTACAGCAGGTGCAGGATCGCATGTTCCACGCCACCGATGTACTGGTCCATGGGCATCCAGTAGTCGGCGCCGTCGGCCACCATCTGCTCGCCGTTCTTGGCGTCGCAATAGCGCATGAAGTACCAGGACGAATCCACGAAGGTATCCATGGTGTCGGTTTCACGGCGCGCAGGCTTGCCGCAGCAGGGGCAGACCACGCCGGCGTGGAAGGCTTCGCTCTTGACCAGCGGGTTGCCCGAGCCATCGGGCACCAGGTCCCGTGGCAGAACCACGGGCAGGTCTTTTTCTGGCACGGGCTGGGCACCGCAGTCTTCGCAGTGGATGATGGGGATGGGCGTGCCCCAGTAGCGCTGGCGGCTGATGCCCCAGTCACGCAGGCGCCAGGTGGTCTTGAGCTCGCCCAGGCCCTTGTCGGCCAGCAGCTGCGCCACGGCGGCCACGGCATCCTTGTGGTTCAGGCCGTCGAACGCGCCGGAGTTGATCAGCACGCCGCGTTCCTTGTCGCCGTACCAGTCATGCCACTGCTTGTCGTCGTAAGCGTCCTGGCCTTCCACGGCCACGACCTGCCGGATGGGCAGGCCGTACTTGTTGGCAAACGCGAAGTCGCGCTCGTCGTGCGCGGGCACGCCCATCACGGCGCCGTCGCCGTAGCTCATCAGCACGTAGTTGCCGACCCAGACCTCGACCTGGGCGCCCGTGACCGGGTGCGTGACGAACAGGCCCGTGGGCAGGCCTTCTTTTTCCTTGAGCGCGAGTTCGGCCTCGGTGGTGCCGCCCTTCTTGCATTCCTCGATAAAGGCGGCGAGCTTGTCGTTGGTCGCGGCCGCATGCAGCGCCAGCGGGTGCTCGGGCGCCACGGCGCAGAAGGTCACGCCCATGATGGTGTCGGCGCGCGTGGTGAAGACGTAGAGCTTGCCGTCCTGGATCAGCTTGCCGTCGGCGCCCTGGATGCCGTGCGTGAACGCGAAGCGCACGCCCGCGCTCTTGCCGATCCAGTTTTCCTGCATCAGCCGCACCTTGTCGGGCCAGCCGGTCAGCGTGGCCTTCTCGCCGCCGAGCTGCACATGGTCGAGCAGCTCCTGCGCGTAGTCGGTGATCTTCAGGTAGTAGCCGGGGATCTCGCGCTTTTCCACCAGCGCGCCGGTGCGCCAGCCGCGGCCGTCGATGACCTGCTCGTTGGCCAGCACGGTCTGGTCCACCGGGTCCCAGTTCACGACCTGGGTCTTGCGGTAGGCGATGCCCTTTTCCAGCATCTTGAGAAACAGCCACTGGTTCCACTTGTAGTAGTCGGGATCGCAGGTGGCGACTTCGCGGCTCCAGTCGATGGCCAGGCCCATGGCCTGCATCTGCTTCTTCATGTACGCGATGTTCTCGTACGTCCACTTGGCCGGCGGCACCTTGTTCTTGAGCGCGGCATTCTCGGCCGGCAGGCCGAAGGCGTCCCAGCCCATGGGCATGAGGACGTTGTAGCCCTTCATGCGCAGCTGGCGCGTGAGCATGTCGTTGATGGTGTAGTTGCGCACGTGGCCCATGTGCAGCTTGCCGCTGGGGTAGGGCAGCATGGAGCAGGCGTAGAACTTGGGCTTGGTCTTGTCTTCGGTGACGCGGTAGGCGTCCTGGGCGGTCCAGCGGTCCTGCGCGGCGCGCTCGACCTCGATGTGGTTGTACTTTTCTTGCATGGTGCTTGGCAGTCGCCGGTGGCCTCGGGGGGCTCCGACAAGGTGGTAATCCGGAATCAGCAGGGATTTTAGGCGCCCTGCCCGAACCCAGAGATTTGGGCTGCCATGCCCGCAGAAAGCGCTGCGCCTTCCGGCCGCGGGCCGGGCCGGGAACTTTGGCCAAGACCGGCTTTCCTACTGGAGCAGGCCGGCATGCGTATGCTTGCAGGCCTGCAGCAGCCTTGCTGCGATCTCCGGCCGGCAGGCCGCCCTTGAGCCACGGGCGCACGCCGGCCGCCATGCGCCCGGATCCCGAGCGCCCCGCCATCGCCCGCGTCCTGCGACGCCGCTTGCGCCGGGGCCGGTCCGCCGCCTGCCTTGCCGTACCGGCCGCCGCGCCGGCCGCGGCCTTTCCGTTTCCCTTCTTGTTCAAGGAGCTCTTGTTGCTTTCCCCATGGTCTTTGACATCCGAATGGAGCCCTTTCATGCAGACCGCGGCCGCCCTGGGGCTGCTGGCGCTGGCCGCGCTGATGGCCGGCTGGCTGGCCCGCTGGGGTCTGCTGCGCGTGTTCCGCCGCCTGCGCGACGGCATTGCCGCGGACTGGGCCCAGGTCTTCATGCACGACAAGGTGCTGCGCCGCCTGGCCAGGGCCGTGCCCGCGCTGCTGGTGCAGCTGGGCATAGCGGCCGTGCCGCATCTGCAGCCGCGCCTGGCGCAGCTCATCGCCAACGTGGCGGTCTGCTTCACGGTCTACCACCTGGCGCGCGCGCTGTGCGACCTGCTCAACGCCATGAACGAGGCCCACGACCGCAACGAGGCGCGCAAGGCCACGCCGACCCATTCCATCAAAAGCTACACGCAGCTGGGCAAGCTGCTGGCGTGCATCTTTGCCGCCGTGCTCATCGTGGCCACGCTGCTGGACCGCTCGCCGCTGCTGCTGCTGTCGGGCCTGGGCGCGGCCTCGGCGGTGCTGATGCTGGTGTTCAAGGACACCATCCTGTCCTTTGTCGCCGGCGTGCAGCTGGGCAGCAACGACATGCTGCGCGTGGGCGACTGGATAGAGATGCCCCAGGTGGGGGCCGACGGCTTCGTGATCGACATCGCGCTCAACACCGTCAAGGTGCAGAACTGGGACAAGACCATCACCACCATCCCGACCTGGCGGCTGATGAGCGACAGCTTCAAGAACTGGCGCGGCATGTTCGAGTCGGGCGGGCGCCGCATCCGCCGCAGCCTGCACCTGGATGCGCACAGCATCCATCTGCTCACGCCGGCGGAGCGCGCGCGCCTGTCGGGCATTGCCCTGCTGCGGGATTACTGGAACGAAAAAAGCGGCCTGCGCGCCGTGGACGATGCCCGCCCCGGCTGCATCACGGCGCAAAGCGGCCACCTGATCGCGCCCGACCAGGTGAGCAACCTCGCGGCCTTCAAGGCCTACGCCTATGCCTACCTGCTGGACCATCCGCGCGTGCACAAAAGCCCCGGCATGTTCCTGCTGGCGCGCACGCTGGAGCCCTCGCCCCAGGGCGTGCCGCTGGAGCTGTACTGCTACACGAACACCACGGTCTGGGTGGAGTACGAGGCCGTCCAGGGCGAGATCTTCGACCACCTGATCGCCATGCTGCCGCACTTCGGCCTGTGCCTGTACCAGCGCTCCTCGGACTACGGCATGCACTATCCGGTGCCCGGCGCGCGCAAGGCGGCCGACGAGAGCCTCGCACCGGACATCAGATAAGTGAGCTGGCAGCGCTTGCATTCAAAAGATTTCAAGCACTTTTTCCCTTGAAACCATTGAATGACAGGCGCAAGAAGCTATCCCATCAGAAGCACGCCATGCACTACAGCGGCTTGCCGTCCTCGTCCGCCAGCCCCACCAGCAGGGCGCGGCCGTCGGGCAGCACGCGGAAGTCGCCAAAGCGCGCCCGGGCGAAATGCTCGCCCCGGCCTTCCGCGAAGAAGAAGGCATCGGTCACCAGAGTCCAGCGGCCCTTGAGCTGCCTGAGCGGCAGCAGCAGCTCGTCGGCGGCCAGCACTTCCTGCGGCCGGGCCAGGCGCTCGATACGCGCGCGGCCCTGCGCATCCCGGCGTGCCACCGCCTGCGCCGACACGGCCGCGCTGCCGTCCAGTGCGTCGCGGACCGCGGCCGGAATGTCGAAGTTCAGGCTCATGTAGTCGCCCTGCATCAGCGAGCGCGGATCGACCGGCGCCAGCGGCACCAGCAGCGGCTGACCGTTGGCCATCACGGCCTCCTTGCCGCGCACATCCCAGTTCACCAGGCCGAAGGCCAGCACGGCGCCCAGCGCCAGCCAGGCCAGCGGCATGCGCGCAGCCGCCGCGGAGCTTGCGGCAGTCCCGGCTGTCCGTGCTGCCGCACCCCGCCTCAGCCAGCGCTGCGCGAGCAGGCCCAGCAACAGCGCCGCGCCCAGCACGGCCAGTCCCAGGCCCTTGAGGGCCAGCGGCCACTGCAGGCTGTAATAGAAGCGGCCCAGCAGCCACAGCATGCCCAGGCCGCACAGGGCCAGAATGCGCCAGCGCGCGCCCGCAGCGGCGGCAAAGCCGACCACCGCCGGTACGGCCAGCGCGGGCTGGAACCAGGATGCTGCGGCCAGCAGCAGCACGATCAGCACCAGCGCCCCGCGCACGCCGGGCCGCAGCAGACCGTTCTGCTGCCAGCGCCTGGCCAGCGCCGCGCCCGCCGCCAGCGTCAGCAGCACGGCCAGCGCATTCCAGCCGGGGCCGAACGGCAGCAGCTCCAGGCGGTCCCCGCCGGCCTGCAGCCAGAACGCAGGCGCCACATACTCGCTCAGCACCGTGCACAGCAGGCCCACGATGGCCGCATCGGCGCATGCGGCCCATGGCGCCATGCCGCGCCGCAGATGCTGCGGCTCCCGCCATATCCAGAAGCCCCAGGCCAGGGCCAGCAGCACGGCGGCCGGCTGCAAGGGCGCCAGCAGCAGGCTGCCGCCCAGCAGGGCGACGCCGAAGCCGTAGGCCGAGGCACCGAACGACACCGCCATGACCTGGCGCACCCACAGCGGCCCGGCCAGTGCCGCACCCGCTGCCTGCGCCAGCGCCAGGCAGCCGCTGAGCACGGTGAACAGCTGCCGCTCGCTGCCGTCCAGCGACAAGGCCAGCTGCAGCGCCAGCAGACCCTGGCCGCCGCTCCAGAGCACCAGGCCCATGCAGCTGGCAAACACATGCTGCGCCTTGCGCAGCATCAGCCCGCCGACACCCATGCCGATCAGACCCAATACATAGGCACCGCCGCTTTCCCACCAGAAATCGATGCCGGTCACCAGCACCAGCCCGAGCAGCGGTATGGTGCACAGTGCGGCACCCAGCATGGCCAGGGCAACGATCCAGAACGAGGGCTGCTCCTGCCCCGTGGCCACGGCCTCGTCCTGCACCAGCCCCCGCTGGCGGGCCGCGGCCCACCATGCGGGCAAGGAGGTCCCTGCAGAGTTCCGGAAATTCATGCCACCTGCTCCTTGTTTGCCGCCATGGCCTCGGCCGCCATGCGGCGCTGCACCGACAGCAGTCCGGCCACCGAACCGCCCAGGCCGCCCACGCCCACGATCAGGCCGATCAGCAGCAGCCCCACCAGATCAGAACCCGCCGCCACGCGCAGCGCCGCAGCCATCAGCAGCGCATTGGCCGCCACGGTGGCCAGGCACAGACTGGCAAAGTCCTGCCAGCGCCCTGCATTGCGGGACAGCAACCACACGGCCGCCACCAGCGCGCAGGCCACGGCAAACAGGCCCGCGCCTGACGGTGCATCAAACAGGCCGGCAGTGCCGTCAATGCACCAGGCCGCCAGCGCCAGGCCCAGCGCCAGCCGGTGCGACCCGCGGCCCAGGCCCTGCGCCAGGCGCAGGCCGGCGAGGCTCGCCACCAGGCCCGGCACCACGGCCAGCGCCAGCCACAGGCCCATGCGCAAGCCCTGGGCCGGAGCCGAAGACTGAAGCTGCAGCATGTCGAACCAGCCGCCCAGGCGGCCTTCCCAACTGAGCAGCCCCGCGGCGCAGATGCCAATCCACAGGGTCCACAGGACATCGCTGCGCGCCAGGCCCGTCCAGACCAGCGACAGCGCCGCCCAGGCGGCGAACAGCTGCCAGGCATCGGCGCCGGTCTGGTAGGTCTGGCCCACAAAGGCCAGCAGTCCACCCAGCACCAGATTGGCCGCCAGCAGGGCCGGCACCCGGGCGCGCGGCAAGGCCGCGGCCGCCACCACGCTCAGTGCCAGCGCGGCCTCGATCAGGCCCAGCTTGAACATGCGGGTCTGCTCCTGCCAGTTGGCCGCGATCCAGAAGATCAGCCCGCCGGCCAGGAGCAGGGCCGCAACGAGCAAAAGGCCCTGGTTCAAGCGCCGTGCCAGCAGCGCGGGTTCGGCCGGCGCCATGGCCAGGCGGTAGAGCTGCTGCCTTTGGCTGACATCAAGCCGGGCATCGCTGGCAGCCCGGTACAGGATTGGGTCCATGCAAGACTCCCTGGAGATAGGTATTCAGGAGCAAGAGCGCCCCCTTCATGGCGTGCAATGTAGCAAGCACCGGTACGATCCGGGCACCATCGAAAGCCAAGTATCTTCAAGCGATACGCGCAGTAGCCCACATGGGCCGCCTCAGCGCGTGTCCGGTTCCGCGACAAAGCCTATGCGCGTGAGCCCCGCAGCGTGGGCCCAGCCCATGAGCTCGACCACGCGCCCATAGGGAACCGAGGTATCCGCGCGCAGCTGGATTTCGGCATCGGGCCGGCTTGCGCCCAGGTTTTTGAGCTGCTGCTGCACGGCCTCGTCGCTGGCTTCCTTGCCCTGCACCCAGATCGCGCCGCCGGGGCTGATCTCCACCAGCAGCGTCTCGCTGCGCGCCACCGGTCCTTGCGGCACGGCGGACTGCGCCCTGGGCAGCTGCAGGCGCAGGCTGGCGGCCAGCATGGGCGCGGCCAGGATGAAGATGACCACCAGCACCAGCATCACATCCACCAGCGGCGTGACGTTGATGCTGCTGACCGGTGCGTCGCCGCCCTGGCGCGTGTTCATTCGTCCGAATGCCATGGCCGCTCACCCGGCCCTATCCGGCATCGCCGCCGAACTGGGCCTGCAGGTCATGCGCAAACCCTTCGAGCAAGGCCTGCAGCATGCCGGCCGCGCGGCCGAACAGGTTGTAGGCCAGCACGGCCGGCAAGGCCACGGCCAGGCCCGCAGCCGTCATCACCAGGGCCTCGCCCACCGGCCCGGCCAGCTGCTCTATGCCGACCTGGCCGCTGCCGGCCAGCACGCCCAGTGCATGGTGGATGCCCCAGACCGTGCCCAGCAGGCCGACGAAAGGCGCCGTGGCGCCTATGGTGGCCAGCAGCGTCTGGCCCCACTGCAGTTGCAGCGAAGCGGCGTCCAGCCCGGCGCGCAGGCCGCGCATCATCCGCTGGCCATGGCTGGCACGCCCGGCCAGGTCCTGCGCAGCCACCGCCTGCGCCGGCTCCGGCAAGGCCTGGACCATGGGCCGCAGCAACCGGCGCGCATCCAGTCCATGCACTGCGGCCCGTGCCTGCGCCACATCCGGTGCCTGCCAGAAGGCAGCAATGGCCCGGGAGACGCTGCGCCGCGCCGAGGCCATGAACCAGAGCTTGTAGACGATGATCACCCAGCTGGCCACGGACATGGCCAGCATCACCACGGCCGTGCTGCGCATCACCGCATCGCCCTGTTCCAGCCAGTGCCACAGTCCCGAAGACATTGTTCACCTCGCTCCAGATACGAGAAGGGGCCGGCCGGCCCCTCCAGTCATGCGATCCATCAGCGCAGGTTCAGCACATCGAACATGTCGAACTGGCCGGCCGTCTTGCCCGCCAGATAGCCCACGGCCCGCAGGCTGCCTTGCGCATAGCCGGCTCGGCTGCTGGACTTGTGCGAAATCTCGATGCGCTCGCCCGTGCCCGCAAACAGCACGGTATGGTCGCCCACGATATCGCCGCCGCGCACGGTGGCAAAGCCGATGCTGTCCTCCTTGCGCTCGCCCGTGTGGCCGAAGCGCTCGTAGACGGCGCGATCGGCCAGCTTCGTGCCCTGGGCCTCTGCGATCACCTCGCCCATCTTGAGAGCCGTGCCCGAAGGCGCGTCCACCTTGTGCTTGTGGTGGGCCTCGACGATCTCGATGTCGTAGCCGGTGCGCAGCGCCTTGGCCGCCATCTCCAGCAGCTTGAGCGTCACGTTCACGCCCACGCTCATGTTGGGCGCCAGCACCAATGCGGTCTTTCGGGCGTACTCGGCGATCTGCGCCTTCTGCGCCTCCGAAAAGCCCGTGGTGCCGATCACCACCTTCACGCCCAGCTCGGCCGCCACGGCCAGGTGCTCCATGGTGCCTTCGGGGCGCGTGAAGTCGATCAGGCAATCGGCCTTGGCCAGCGCGGCGCAGATATCGCTCTCGATCTTCAGGCCGCTGGGCTGGCCCAGGAAGGCCGAGGGATCGGTGCCGATGGAAGGGCTGTCGGCGCGGTCCAGCGCTGCGGCAAGCACGCAGTCGCTGCTGTTCAGGATGGCTTCGATCAGCATGCGGCCCATGCGGCCGGAGGCGCCCGCCACGGCAACGCGCTGGCGGACGGAAGAAGATGCGGTATTTGCGGTCATGCGCTATCGCTCACGGTGTTTCTGGCGCCTGCTGCGGCCCAAGGGCGCCGGTCAAGGGTCGAATCGGAATCAAAAGGGGCCGGCCAAGTGCAGCCGGCACGGCAGGCCGTCAATAGCGTGAAGCCGGCTCCAGCGGAGGATAGCTGGCAGCGGCGGGCGGCAGGCTGTCCTCGGGCTTGTCGGCGTCCGCCTCCTTGCGCGGCGGGTACTTGGCCAGCTGGGCTTCCGTGGCTTCGAGCTGCGGCACCTTGGGCTTGCCCTTCAGGCCCTTGAGGCTGGCCACGAATTCGGCCTCCGAAGGCATTTCGTCGCCTTCGGCGCGCACAAAGCGGTCGCCTTCGAAGAACACCGTCAGCTTGCGCACCTGGGGATCCACATCGGGACGCTTGATCGTGAACACATATTCCCAGCGGTCGGCATGGAACACGCTGGTGACCAGCGGCGTGCCCAGGATGTCGCGGATCTGCTGCCGGCTCATGCCGGGCTGCAGCGCCTGCACCTGTTCCTTGGAGACGAAATTGCCTTGCACCACCTCCACCTTGTAGGGCGTGATGGCATTGGCGACACGGTGAGCTGCTCCATCGAGACTGTTGCAGCCGGCCAATGCCGCTGCGACTGCCAGCGTCAGGGCCAGACCTGCGCGGCTACGGGCTTGAACATGCATGGATAATGGCATAGGGATATGATCAGGATCATTGTAGCGGCTGGTCCCGAAGGCGCCCGATGATTCCAACGGCCCCGGCGCCAGGGCCATCGACTGCTGTCCATGCTTGCATGGCAGTCCACCCAGAGACCCTGACATGAAGAACATCGACGAACTCAAGAGCACCGGCCTGAAAGCCACCCTGCCGCGCCTGAAGATCCTGGAGATCTTCCAGACCGGCGCCCAGCGCCACATGACGGCCGAAGACGTGTTCCGCGTGCTGCTGGACGAACGTTCGGACATCGGCCTGGCCACCGTCTACCGCGTGCTCACCCAGTTCGAACAGGCCGGCATCCTCATCCGCAGCAATTTCGAAAGCGGCAAGGCCGTTTACGAACTCAACGAAGGCCAGCACCACGACCACTTCGTCTGCACCAGCTGCGGCAAGGTCGAGGAGTTCTACGACGCCGAGATCGAAAAGCGCCAGAACCTGATCGCCAAGTCCAAGGGCTGGGTGATCCAGGACCATTCCATGGCGCTGTACGGCCAGTGCGCCGAATGCGCCAAGCGGGCTGCGCACAAATAACGGCAGTTCCCGGACAAAACACTTGGGGCGAAGCATGCAAATGCTTCGCCCTTTTACTTTTTGTGGCGCAAACTTGTACGCGCCGAGGGACTCTCGGACAAGGGAGATGTCGCTTTCAAGCTGTTGTTCAGCTCGGCACACCTAATCTGCCTGCATTCCATGGCAACCCCAAGGAGGCTGCATGCGCCGGCCGCACTACGCTCAGGAAAATACTGGATCTGGATCGCAGTCGCCGCGCTGGCCGGCTGCACCGCATTGCCCCAGGGCACAGCCACGCCCTACCATGCCGATCCCCTGACCCGGCAGGCGCTGGCCAGCCCGCAGCTGGCGGCACCGCTGACCGCCGAACAGCGCCAGCAATGGCTGGACCGCATCACCTGGGGCGCCAGCGACAGCGACGACGTCCAGCTGCAGAAGCTCGGCCTGAAGGCATGGCTGGCGCAGCAGCTCGCGCCCGGCCTGGCGCCCTTGCCCGCCGAAGTGCAGCAGCGTATCGATGCCCTCGATATCAGCCAGCGCAGCATGGAGCAGATCCAGCAGGATGTCGCCGCCCAGCGCCAGGCGATCCGCAATGCTGCCGATCCCGAAGAAAAGTCGCGCCTGGGCCAGGCTTTGCAGCGCCAGCTCAACCAGTGGGCCCAGGAGGCGCAGAAGCGCCACCTGCTGCGCGCACTGTATTCCCCGCACCAGCTGCAGGAACAGATGACCTGGTTCTGGATGAACCATTTCAACGTCAGCACGCGCAAGGGCGATGTCCGCCTGTGGGTGGGGGACTATGAGGAGCACGCCATCCGCCCCCATGCCCTGGGCAATTTCCGCCAGTTGCTGGAAGCCAGCATGCGCCATCCGGCCATGCTGGTGTACCTGGACAACGCGAGCAACGCCGCCGGCCATATCAACGAGAACTATGCGCGCGAGCTGCTGGAGCTGCACACCATGGGCGTGGGAAGCGGCTACACCCAGGCCGATGTTCAGGCCATGGCCCATGTGCTGACGGGCGTCGGCTTCACCACGCGCGAAGCCGGTGCGCCCGCTCCCAAGCTGCGCCCCGAGCGGCGCGGCGACTATGTGCGCCAGGGTTTCTTCGAATTCAACCCCAACCGCCACGATTACACGCCCCAGACATTCCTCGGCCGTCCGCTGCAGGGCCAGGGCATGGCCCAGGTGGAAGAAGCACTGGACCGCATCGTGGCGGCACCCGCCACCGCACGCTTCGTCGCCCGCAAGCTGGCGGTCTATTTCATCGACGACAACCCGCCTGCGCAACTGGTGGAACGTGCCGCACAGGCCTTCGAGCGCAGCCGGGGCGACATAGCCGCCACCCTGGCCACCCTGCTCGCGGCCCCTGAGGCAATGCAGCGCTTCGGCCAGCGCTTCAAGGACCCTGTGCACTATGTCGTCGGCGCCACGCGCCTGGCCTATGACCAGCGGGTCGCCACCGACATGGCGCCGCTGCTGGGCTGGCTCAGCCGCCTGGGCGAGCCGCTCTACGGCCACGAGACGCCCGACGGCTATCCGCTGGCGCAGTCTGACTGGGCGAGCTCCGGCCAGATGACCGCAAGATTCGAGGTGGCGCGCCAGATGGCCGCACGCGGGGCCGTGCTGTTTCGCACCGAGCCGCAGGCCGCGCTGGAAAAACCGCCCTACCCGGATCTGGCCAAGCGCGGCAGCGTGCAGGCGCGCCTGCCTTCCTGGAGCGCCCGTTCACGCCAAGCCCTGGCACAGGCGCGCAATCCCGTGGACTGGAATACCTATTTCCTCTCCGCCCCCGAGATGATGTTCCGCTGACACCGTGCCCTGGAGTTTTTCCATGCAAAGACGCCGATTCCTTTCCGCCGCCGCGGGCCTGCCCTTCGCCGCCTATCTGGGGCGCGGATGGACCGCCACGCCCCAGGCCGGCACCCCCCGCTTCCTGCTAGTATTCCTGCGCGGCGCCTATGACTGCAACAGCCTGCTGGTCCCCACGCACAGCGAGTTCTACTACCGCGCCCGGCCCACGATCGCCATCGCCCGCCCCGGCCAGGCGCAGGGCGCCCTGGCGCTGAATGCCGACTGGGGCCTGCATCCCATGCTCGAAGACAGCATCCTGCCCCTGTTCCAGAGCCGGCAGGCCTGCTTTGTGCCGTTTGCCGGCACCAACGACCTGTCCCGCAGCCATTTCGAGACGCAGGACTCCATAGAACTCGGCCAGCCGCTGGAGGGGCACAAATCCTTCCAGTCCGGCTTTCTGAACCGGCTGACCCAGGTGCTGCAGTCCGACCGGCAAAGCCGCCGCGGACCGAGCACCATGGCCTTCACCGCCCAGCTGCCGCTGGCCCTGCGCGGCAGCGCCCAGGCGGCCAACATGGCGCTGGCCTCGGTGGGCAAGGCCGGCGTGGACGAGCGCCACAGCCAGATCATTGCGTCCATGTACCAGGGCACGCCGCTGGGAGGCGCCGTGGCCGAAGGATTTTCCGTCCGGGATGCCGTGCAGCGCGGCGTACAGGAGGAAATGGACAGGGCCGGGCGCGATGCCATCAGCGCCAAGGGCTTCAGCCTCGTGGCGCAACGCATGGCCGTCCTCATGCGCGAGCAGTTCGACCTGGGCTTCGTGGATGTCGGCGGCTGGGACACCCACGTGAACCAGGGGAGCGCCAGCGGCAACCTGGCCAACCGCCTGGCGGAACTGAGCCGCGGCCTGGCCACTTTCGCCCAGGAAATCGGCCCCGAGCCCTGGCGCAACACCGTGGTGGCCGTCATCAGCGAATTCGGCCGGACCTTCCGCGAAAACGGCAACAAGGGCACGGACCACGGCCATGGCACGGTGTACTGGTTCCTCGGCGGCGGCCTCTCGTCCCGAGCAGGCGGCTCCATTGCCGGCACGCAGGCCGAGGTGACCGAAAAAGCGCTGTTCCAGAACCGCGACTATCCGGTGCTCAACGAATACCGCGATGTGCTGGGCGGCTTGTTCGGCAGGATGTACGGCCTGAGTCCGGCCCAGGTACAACAGGTATTCCCGGCCTCGCAGGCCAGGGACCTGCACCTGGTCTGATACCGCAATCCGGCGGAGCTGCGCGCTACCCAGGCCAGGAAGAAAGCGCGTGGCGCCCCAACGGGATCAATCCAGTGAGCTGCCGCGCTCCATCGCGAGGCGATGGCGCTGCACGAATTCCTGATAGGTGTCGATGCCGCGCAACTGCAGGATGGCATTGCGCACGGCCGCCTCGACCAGCACGGCGATATTGCGGCCGGCCACCACCTGGATCACCACCTTGCGCACGGGCACGCCCAGCACGTCCTGCGTCAGCGGCTCGGCCGGCAGGCGCTCGTATTCGCGCTCCATGGTTTCCTTGCGCACCAGATGCACGATGAGCTTGAGCCGCATCTTGCGGCGCACCGCCGTCTCGCCAAAGATCGAGCGGATGTCGAGCAGGCCGATGCCGCGCACTTCCAGCAGGTTCTGCAGCAGGTCCGGGCATTTGCCCTCGACTGTGGTCTGGTTGATCCGATACAGATCCACGGCATCGTCGGCCACCAAGCCGTTGCCCCGGGTCACCAGTTCCAGCCCCAGCTCGCTCTTGCCCAGGCCCGACTCGCCGGTGATCAGCACGCCCATGCCCAGAATGTCCATGAACACGCCGTGCATGGTGATGCGGTCGGCAAAGTGCTTGGACAGATAGGCGCGCAGCACGTCGATCACAAAGGCCGACTGCTCCTGGGTGGCGAACATGGGGATGTGCGCACGCTCGCACATGGACAGCAGTTCGTCCGGCGCGTTCTGGCCGTCGGCCAGCACCAGCACCGGAGGCTCCAGCGTGACGATGCGGGCCACGCGGCGTAGGCAGTCCTGCGAAGTGGCATTGGTCAGGTAGGCGATCTCGCGCTCGCCCAGCACCTGCAGGCGGTAGGGATGGATGTAGTTGAGATAGCCGACCAGGTCGGCCCCCGAGCGCGCCGAGCGCACGGCCATCTCGTCGAAGCGGCGCTCGGAAGCGCCCAGGCCCGCCACCCACTGCCAGCGCAGGCTGGAGTTGCGGAAGGCCTCGAACAACACGTCGGCACTGATGGCACTGGGTCTCATGGCAAGGCCCTGCGAAAAAGGAAAGGCTTAGACCAGCGGCGCGGCCGACGACTGCCAGCTGGCGATCATGCCGTGCAGCTGCTGGGCATCCGTGCAGGACTTCAGGCGCTCGCGCAGCTGGCTGTCGCTGAGCAGCTCGGCGATTTCCGAAAGGATTTCCAGGTGCTTCTGCGTGGCGGCCTCGGGCACCAGCAGGAAGATCAGCAGGCTGACCGCCTGCTCATCCGGCGCGTCGAAGCCGATGGGGTTGGCCAGCTGGAACACGGCGGCCATGGGTGCCGTCAAGCCCTTGATGCGCCCGTGCGGAATCGCGACGCCGTGGCCCAGGCCCGTGGAACCCAGGCGCTCGCGCGCGAACAGGCTGTCGGTGATCAGGGCACGGGACAAACCATGCAGACTCTCAAAGAGCAAACCCGCTTCTTCAAAAGCGCGTTTCTTGCTGGTGACATCAACGCTCACAAGCACTTGAGCGGCGGGAAGAATGGAGGCTAGGCGATTCATGGTTGGTCAACAATTATGCACCGCAGCGCTGAAAACCGTGGGGAAACCCTGATCGCCATCAAAAAAAATGCCCCCACGCCTGTCCGCGTTATACCGCCGCGGCCCATGGAGATCCGCTTTGGGCCCAAGGGCATCCCGGCGGCAAAACACCGCCTCTGCAGGCGGTGCTCCATTCGTTGTGTCCCGGCCACAACCGCTGGTAAAAGGGCCGCAAACACCAGGCTTGCGGCCTTTCTTCATCAAGCGGACATCTCCGCCAGCTGCAGCCCTGCGCCCGGCAGGCGCTTGGCCGTGCCGTAGCGGCTCGTGTGCTGGCGCGTCTTGTAGCGCACGACGGCACGGTCCAGCTTGTCGGCCAGGGCGTCCACGGCCGCATACAGATCGAAGTGGCGGGTCTCCACGAACAGGTCCTGGCCCTTGACGCGCACCGTGCAGCCGGCACGCTGGCGCTTGTCCTTTTCCTTTTGCTTGTGCACGGTCAACAGGACCTTGACGTCCACGACCTGATCGAAGTGCCGCAGGATGCGTTCGAGCTTGGCCATCACGTAACTGCGCAACGAGGGAGTGACCTCCAGGTGATGTCCGCTAATCGTCAGATTCATAACAAAACACTCCTTTTTTTCCCGGTGAAAACAGCCTTGCCGCCACGCCAACACCGCGTGTTCCAAGGCCTGCAGATCGGAATGCGCATTCGTCTTGCTGCGCAACCACTATGCGCCCCGCAAGGGGCCAAGGCAACCGAAAAGCCGCGATAGCGCAGGCTCGCGCAGGGCCTTGCCGGCATATTTGGCGAGGGCCGGGTTTGGGCGCACAATGGCTGGCTTTGAGTGGCTCCTGCGTGTATTTCCTACATGGAGCAGTCAGATTTACGACACACCGGCAGCGCTGCCGCCGTCATACACCTTCCCCGGGTCCTACGGGAGAGCGGAGGCCGGCTTGCGCTGCCGGGGCCTTCGCAGAGCGCTCGGGGCAGGCATGACTGCACGGGCGGGCTGCGCCGGTAAAATCGCGCTTTTACGCAGCCGCCCTTGTTGACAACCAGCAGGCCTGCGGCGCCGGCAAGCCCCGCCACGGGATGGCAGGGCCGCCAGCGCCGGACGGCCGACCTGCCACCGCGTGCCTGATCCTTGCCCGATCACGCCAGCTTGCCCCACTTCTCGACCATGACCACCCAGCCTTCCGCCCTGCACACTTCCAACATTGCCTCGCTGCCCCTGCTGGCACGCGGCAAGGTCCGCGACAACTACGCCGTGGGCGACGACCGCATCCTGATGGTGGCCTCGGACCGCCTCTCGGCCTTTGACGTGATCATGGGCGAGCCCATTCCGGGCAAGGGCGTGCTGCTGACGCAGATGGCGCTGTTCTGGTTCGACAAGCTCGGCCATATCTGCCCCAACCACCTGACGGGCGAGGCGCCCGAGTCGGTGGTCCAGCCCGACGAGGTCAGGCAGGTCGAGGGCCGCTCCATGCTGGTCAAGCGCCTCAAGCCCGTGCTGATCGAAGCCGTGGTGCGGGGCTACCTGGCCGGCAGCGGCTGGAAGGAATACCAGGAGTCGCAATCGGTCTGCGGCGTGAAGCTGCCCGCCGGCCTGACCAACGCAGCCAAGCTGCCCGAGCCCATCTATACCCCGGCCGCCAAGGCCGAGATGGGCGACCATGACGAGAACATCACCTACGAGCGCACCGTGGAGATGGTGGGCGAGAAGCTGGCCGCCCAGATCCGCGACACCGCCATCCGCATCTACAAGGAAGCGGCCGAGATCGCGCTGCAAAAGGGCATGATCATTGCCGACACCAAGTTCGAATTCGGCCTGGCCGAAGACGGCACCCTGGTGCTGATGGACGAGGTGCTGACGCCCGACAGCTCGCGCTACTGGCCCGTGGAGGGCTATGCCGACGCGCTGGCCAAGGGCGAGAACCCGCCCAGCTACGACAAGCAGTTCGTGCGCGACTGGCTGGAGCAGGCCCAGGTCAACGGCAAGGCCTGGGACAAGAAGGCCCCGGCACCGCGCCTGCCCAAGGAAGTCATCGACAAGACCGCGGCCAAGTACCGCGAGGCGCTGGAGCGCCTGACGGCCTGATCCCCGGCCCTCGCAACGCTTCTGCGGCACCGGCGGCGCAATGCGCTGCCGGTGCCGTTGTTGTTTTTCGCGCTTTTGCTATCGATAGAGAAGCTGATAGCGCTTTCCAATCATATGTTTCAGAATCAAAAGCATCCATATTTCAATGGAGACAGGCGCCAGCCGCTTCTTCATTGAGAGCAAGATCGGCGTGCCGCTACGTAGTAGCCGGCTAATACCCGCAGCCTCCGGCTCCTGTCCACAATGGGCTGATTCCATCACCCCAGAAGGAGACAACCATGGCAGGCAAGAAGATTCTGATGATTTGCGGCGACTACTGCGAGGACTACGAGACCATGGTGCCGTTCCAGGCGCTGCTGGCCGTGGGCCACACGGTGCACGCGGTCTGTCCCAACAAGAAGGCCGGCGAACAGATCAAGACCGCCATCCACGACTTCGAGGGCGCGCAGACCTATAGCGAAAAGCCCGGCCACAACTTCACGCTCAACGCCACGTTTGCCGAGGTGAAGCCCGAGCAGTACGACGCCCTGGTCATCCCCGGCGGCCGCGGCCCCGAATACCTGCGCGGCTATGAAAGCGTGCGCGCCGCCGTGCGCCATTTCTTCGACACCGACAAGCCCGTGGCCGCCGTCTGCCACGGCGCCCAGCTGCTGGCCGGCGCCGGCGTGCTCAAGGGCCGTACCTGCTCGGCCTATCCCGCCTGCCGCGCCGAGGTGGAACTGGCCGGCGGCACCTATGCCGACATCCCCGTGGACCAGGCCCATACCGAAGGCAATCTGGTCAGCGCGCCCGCCTGGCCCGCGCACCCGGCCTGGATCGCGCAGTTCCTGGAACTGCTGGGTACGCGCATCAGCCACTGATGCCACCGAGCGGCTCTGCCGCCGAACGGCCGGCTTGACGCCGCAGGCACCGGGCCTCACCATGGCCCGGTTTTGTTTTCCGGAAACCCGCCATGTGCCAAGTCTTCATCAGCGCCGATCCGCAGCTCTGGGCGCACCGCGCGCGGTCCGTGCGCCTGCACGGCGTAGCGACCAGCATCCGGCTCGAAAACCTGTTCTGGCAAGTGCTCGAAGACATCGCCGCGCGCGACGGCTACAGCGTGCCCCAGCTGTGCACCCGGCTCTACGACGAGCTGCTGGCCGAGCGCGGCGCCGTGGACAATTTCGCGTCCTTTCTGCGCGTGTGCTGCACGCGCTATCTGGCGCTGCAGCTGTCGGGCGAGATCCCGCAGGACGCAGGCATCCCGATCCGCTCGCTGGCCCTGGCAGCCCAGGCCGGCGGCAGTCCTTCGCTGCGCCACTGAATCGGAACGCGCCCACGCTGCCCCGCGCGGCTATAGTCGCTGCAGACTGCCACTGCCCATCATGAACCTTCCCTGCGGACTGCCCGACACCCGGGACGAAAGCCAGCACCTGCGCGAACTGCTGGACCACAACACGGACTGGATCTGGGAAGTGGACGCACAGGGGCGCTACACCTATGTTTCGCGCATGGTCACGGCCATGCTGGGCTATCCGCCCGAACAGGTGCTGGGCAAGACGCCTTTCGACTTCATGCCGCCGGCCGAAGCCCGGCGTGTGGGCCAGGCCTTCGGCGCCATCGTGGCGGAACAACGGCCGTTTGCCGGCCTGGTCAACCGCAACCAGCGGGCCGACGGCAGCATCGTGGTACTGGAGACCAGCGGCGTGCCGCTGTTCGACACGCAAGGCCGGCTGGTCGGCTACCGCGGCATAGACCGGGACATTTCGTCGCTGGGCGAGCGCGTGCTGCAGCTCGAGGCCGTCTATGAAAGCTCGCCCGTGGCCCAGTGCACGGTCGATCGCGAAGGCCGCATGGTCATGTCCAACCGCGCCATGGCCCGGCTGCTCGGATGCGAGCCGGAGCAGCTGGGCCATGCGGGCCTGCAGCAGCTGATGCCCGAAGCCTGGCAGCAGGTGCAGGCCGACTTCGGCTGCCTGGATGCCGGCGGCGCGCTGCAGGAATATGAATTCGCCTGGCGGCAGCGCTGGTTCTATGTTTCGCCCCAGGCGCTGCGCGATGCGCGCGGCGATGTGGTGGGGCTTTCCATGGCCTGGCTGGACATCAGCGCACGCCGGCAGGCCGAACACCATCTGACCGAGGCCAACCGGCTGTTGGCCCAGTATGCGCGCCAGGACTACCTGACCGGCCTGTTCAACCGCCGCCATCTGGACGAGCAACTGGGCGCCGAACTGGCGCGCGCGCGGCGCGAAGGCCAGCCGGTATCGCTGTGCATGGCCGATGTGGACTATTTCAAGCGCTACAACGACAACCTGGGCCATCTGGCCGGCGACGACTGCCTGCGCGCCGTGGCGCGCGCCCTCGACCGCAGCGCGATGCGCCCCACAGACATCGTCGGCCGCTATGGCGGCGAAGAGTTCATCTTCATCCTGCCGGCCACGGATGCGGCAGGCGCCCTGTCCGTGGCCGAGCATCTGTGCCGCCAGGTGCAGGGCCTGGCGCTGCCTCATCCCGACAGCCCTCTGCGGCGGGTCAGCATCAGCGTGGGGGTCACGACCTGGATGCCCGGGCCTGCGGGCGCGCGCCATGCGCCGCACCAGGACGGATCGCTGGCCGGCGCACTGCTGCGCCAGGCCGACCAGGCGCTTTACCAGGCCAAGGAGCAGGGCCGCAACCGGGTCGCCTGTCTGCCCATGGAGCCCCAGGGCGCCACGGGCTAAGCCTGGAGAGCCACAGGCCTATCGCACGCTCAGTTCAGCGCCATGCTCAGCTTGCGGCGGTAGCTGTTGACCATGGCCGTGGCCTGGTCCTGCTCGGCGCTGTTCTTGCCCACCAGCTCGATGCCGCCGGCGCTCTTGCCGGGCACGGCGTCCTGCTTCTTGGGCTTGGGCGGGGTCAGCAGTTCCAGGATGGCGACGATGAGCTTGCGCGCGGCCTGGCCGTTCCACTCCTTGTCGCGCATGATGATCTCCAGCAGCTCGTCCATGGCGGCCGTCCACTGGCTGTGGGCCAGCAGCGCGCGGGCGCGGCCGAAGCGCGCGTCGAAATCGCGGCGGTTGGCGGCGATCAGTGCATCGAACTTGGCCACGTCGGCGTTGTCGTCCGAGGTCGCGAACTGCAGGGCCTGCAGCCACTGGCTGAGCGCCTCGAAGCGCAGCGGCTGGGGAATGCGCTTGAGGGGCTCGGCCAGCAGGGCGCCGGCCTCCTCGAAGCTGCCCGTGGCGATCAGCAGGCGCACGTAGTCGAAGCGCGCATCGTCGTTGTGGGGGTCGGCGGCCAGCGCATCGGCCAGTTTCTGCAGCGCGGCCTGGGTGTCGCCGGATTCCAGCAGCGCATGGGCCTCGTCGGCCTCGGCTTCGGCGGCGAGCTCGCTTTCGGAGGGCAGATGCTTGTCGAGGAATTCGCGCAGCTTGCCTTCGGGCTGGGCGCCCATGAAGCCGTCCACGGGCCGGCCGCCGATCATCAGCACGCAGGTGGGGATGGAGCGGATGCCGAACATGCCGGCCAGCTGCTGCTCCTGGTCGGAGTCGATCTTGACCAGCTTGAAGCGGCCCTCATAGGCGGCTTCCAGCTTTTCCAGGATGGGCCCCAGCGTCTTGCAGGGACCGCACCAGGGCGCCCAGAAGTCCACCAGCACCGGCACCTCCATGGAGGCGGCGACGACTTCGGCTTCAAAATTCTCAATGGTGACGTCCATCATGTGATCAAACCCCGTGGCAAGGCGCGCCCCGGTGCGGGCGCGCGCAATGATTGTCGAAAGCCCGCCTGACCATCCAGGAGCGGCAGGGCGCATATGGGGCGATTCTCCAGCAAATCGGCAAGTCCCCGGCTGCAATCGAAATAAGAGCAGCCAGCGCCCCTTTCAAGCCGTTGCAGAACCGATCAATGCTCAAACCGAATACCGTCTGGCGCAAGCAGCTCCTTTTTCGGGAGTCAGACTGACGAGCCCATGCCCGGCCCTGGTCTATATTGCGGCCACCATGGGCTGCCCAGGAGCGCCGACTTGATCGAAATTTCACAACTGGTATTCGAATACCCGGGCCACCGGGCGCTGGACGGCGTCAGCCTGCGCATCGCCGCGGGCAGCGTCACGGCGCTGGTCGGTCCCAACGGGGCCGGCAAGTCCACGCTGATGCGCTGCATCGCGGGGCTGGAGCAGCCGCTGTCGGGCCAGATCCGCGTGCAGGGCATTGCGGTGCAGGAGCAGCCGCGCGAGGTGCACCGCCACCTGGGCTACCTGTCCGATTTCTACGGCCTGTACGACCGCCTGAGGGTGGAACGCTGCCTGCAGTATTCCGCCTTGGCCATGGGCGTGGCGGCGGACCGGGTCGACGCCCGCGTGCGGCAGGTGGCGGCCCAGCTGGGCCTGTCGGAGCTGCTGCAGCGCTACCCGACGGAACTGTCGCGCGGCCAGCGCCAGCGCGTGGCAATAGGCCAGGCCATCGTCCACCAGCCTGGCGTGCTGCTGCTGGACGAGCCTGCCAGCGGCCTGGACCCCGAGGCGCGCAGCAGCCTCTCGCAGCTGTTCAGGCAGCTGCAGGCCCAGGGCATGACGCTGGTGGTCTCCAGCCACATCCTCAGCGAACTCGACGAATACTGCACGCACATCCTGGCCATACGCGGCGGCCGCATCGAAAGCCACGAGGCCCTGCATGCCGCAGCGCCCGTGGATTCGGCGAGCGCCGCCGCGCAGGCGCTGTATGCGCTGGAGATCGCGCCTTCCGGCGCCGACGCCGAGCCGCGGCTGCGCCAGGCGCTGCAGGACAGCGGCGTGCAGGTGCAGGAACAAGTGCAGGAGCTGGATGCCACCGGCATGCGCCCCACCCTGCTGTGGTTGCCGGCATCGCCCGCGGCGCGCGCGCAATGGCTGGCCCGCATGGTGCAGGCCGGCGTGGCCGTGGCCGGGCTGGCCCCGGTGCGCGAGCGCCTGCAGGACCGCTATGCGCGTACTGCAGGTACCGCAGGCAGCAGCGGTGGCCATGGCGCACCGCAAACCGCCCCCAGCCACGCACAGGAGCAGGCATGACGCGCAATCCCGAATTCCAGCGCCAGCTCTGGCTCAACTGGAGCCCTTCGCTGCTGGCCTGGAGCCTGGGCCTGAGCGCCCTCGTCCTGGCCCTGCCGCTGGTGCTCGCCCCTGCCAGCGAACGTGCTTCCTACCTGGGTGTCACGGCCACGGCCGGCCTGTGGATGGCCTCGGCCGTCTACGGCAGCGTGCTGGCCGGCAGAAGCCTGGCCGAGGAGGCAGGCCAGAACACCTGGGACTGGCAGCGCCTGTCGGCCCTGTCGCCCTGGCAGATGGCCTGGGGCAAGCTGCTGGGCTCGGCCGTCCCGGCCTGGATGTACACGCTGTGGTTCGCCCTGGCCGTGCTCTTCGTCTCGGCCACCTGGGCCGGCCAGGCCGCGCTGGGCCTGCATTCGGTGGCGCTGGCCGTGCTGTGGGGCCTGGGCCTGCAGGCCTGGGCCATGAATTCCGTGCTCATCGGCTGGGGCCAGCGGGAGATTCCCGCCAACCGCCGCCGCGCGGCGCTGCTGCCGCTGCTGTTCCTGTTCTTCATTCCCGGCCCCTATCTCGGCCGCATCTACGGCAGCCTGCTCAACGGCAGCGAGCGGGCCGTGCTCTGGTGGGGCCTCGACATCGGCAGCAAGGGCATGGCCTATCTGTTCGGTGCGCTGCTGCTGGCCCTGGGCCTGCTGACGCTGTGGCGCCAGCTGTGCGCACGGCTGGACGTGCGCACCCTGCCCTGGGCCTGGCCGCTGGGGCTGGCCGCCAGCGGCTTCTTCGTGGCCGGCACGCTCGATGCCGGACTGCCCGCGCTCTGGAAGGCCACGGCCTGGATCGCCCTGGCCGCCACGGCCTATGCAGCCCTGCAGCATGTGCACAGCGACCTGCGCAGCTGGCGCCAGGTGCAGTGGTCGGCCAGCCGCGGTCGCTGGCGCGAAATGCTGCAGGCGCTGCCGCTGTGGCCCGTGAGCTGGCTGCTGGCCCTGGCCGCATCCCTCCTGCTGCCGCTCCAGCCGAACGCCCACGAGGCCGGCCACGGCGCCGGCATGGTGGCGCTGCTGGCCTGCCTGCAGCTGCTGCGCGACGGCCTGATCCTGACCGGCTTTGCCCTGCTGGCCGGCCGGCTGCGCTCGCCGCTGGCGGCCTTCTGCATGGCCTGGGTCGTCATCAACATCGTGCTGCCGCTGCTGGCCCTGGGCCTGGCCGGCCCGGGGGGCGCGGCCGCCGTGCAGCCCGCCATGGCGCTGATGTTCGGCGACTCCGGGATACCGGCCATCCGCGATGCCACGGCCTGGGTTTCGCTGGGCCTGCAGCTGCTGCTGGCCGCGGGCTGGGCGGCATGGATCTTCCGCGACCGGGTGCTGGGCTTTGCGCACGAGAACGGCTGAACGGCCGGCCCGGGCAGCCCGATCAAACCCGTGGCCGCCCGGGCGCATGCCAAAAAAGTAAAATCGGGGGTTCCACTAGGCCGGGCGGCAGGCGCCCCACACGACATGAACCCCATCCAAGTTGGCGTGGTCATGGGTTCCAGCAGCGACTGGGACACCATGCAGCACGCAGTTGCCATCCTCCAGCAATTCGGTATCGCCTTCGAGGCCCAGGTGGTCTCCGCCCACCGCATGCCGGACGACATGTTCCGCTTTGCCGAAGCCGCCGCTGACCGGGGCCTCAAGGCCATCATCGCCGGTGCCGGCGGTGCCGCCCACCTGCCCGGCATGATTGCCGCCAAGACCACCGTGCCCGTGCTGGGCGTCCCCGTGGCCAGCCGCCACCTGCAGGGCGTGGACTCGCTGCACTCCATCGTGCAGATGCCCAAGGGCGTGCCCGTGGCGACCTTCGCCATCGGCAATGCCGGCGCAGCCAATGCGGCCCTGTTCGCCGTGGCCCTGCTGGCCAACGAGGATGCCGGGCTGCGCAAGAAGCTCGAAGCCTTCCGCGCCAAGCAGACCGAAGCCGCCCGCAACATGACGCTGCCGGTGAACGCATGAGCAAAGACACCGACGTGATCCTGCCGGGTGCGACGCTCGGCGTGCTCGGCGGCGGACAGCTGGGCCGCATGTTCGTGCATGCCGCCCAGGCCATGGGCTACTTCACGGCCGTGCTGGACCAGGACGCAACCAGCCCCGCCGGCCTGGTCAGCCACCACCACATCCGCACCGGCTATGAAGACCCGCAAGGCCTGGCCGAGCTGGCCAGGCTCTGCGCGGCCGTGACCACCGAATTCGAGAACGTGCCCGCCGGCGCACTGAACCAGCTGGCGACGAGCCTGCCCGTCTCGCCCGCCGGTTCCGCCGTGGCCATCGCCCAGGACCGCGCCGCCGAGAAGGCGCACTTCGTGAAGTGCGGCGTGCCCTGCGCGCCCTACGCCGTGATAGCCACGCCCGAGCAGCTGGCCGCCGTCAACGATGCGCTGCTGCCGGGCATCCTCAAGACCGCCCGCATGGGCTACGACGGCAAGGGCCAGGTGCGCGTGAAGACGCGCGCCGAGCTCGCCGCCGCCTGGGAGCAGCTGGGCCGCGTGGCCTGCGTGCTGGAGAAGATGCTGCCGCTGGCGCACGAATGCTCGGTCATCGTGGCCCGCGGCCGCAACGGCGACATCGTCAACCTGCCCGTGCAGCGCAATCTGCACCGCGAGGGCATTCTGGCCGTGACCGAGGTCTATGCAGGCAACCTGCCTGCAGCCCAGGCAGAGCAAGCGCTGGCAGCTGCGAAATCCGTAGCTGACGGCCTGGACTACGTGGGCGTGCTGTGCGTGGAGTTCTTCGTGCTGCAGGACGGCAAGCTGGTCGTCAACGAGATCGCCCCGCGCCCGCACAACAGCGGCCACTACAGCCAGAACGCCTGCGATGTCTCGCAGTTCGAGCTGCAGGTGCGCTGCATGACCGGCCTGCCGCTGACCCAGCCGCGCCAGCACAGCCCCTCCATCATGCTCAATCTGCTGGGCGATCTGTGGTTCAGGCAGGGCGGCGATACGCCGGCGACGCCGGCCTGGGACAAGGTGCTGCAGCTTCCCGGCTGCCACCTGCATCTGTACGGCAAGGCCGATGCCAAACGCGGCCGCAAGATGGGCCACCTGAACATCACGGCCGCCACGCCGGAAGCCGTGCGCGCGACGGCGCTGAAGGCGGCAGAAATCCTCGGCATCGCGCCGTTCTGAGAGGCTGCAACGTGATACTGGATGGAAACCTGGACGCCTCGGTGCAGGCCGCGGCGCGGGCCCTGCAGCGCGGCGAACTTCTGGGTCTGCCCACCGAGACGGTGTACGGCCTGGCGGCCGACAGCGACAACGATGCCGCCGTGGCGCAGATCTTCGCGGCCAAGGGGCGCCCGGCCAACCATCCATTGATCGTGCACGTGGCCGACAGCGCGGCCATCACGCGCTATGCCAAGGAGGTGCCGGTCTTCGCCCAGCAGCTGATCGACGCCTTCTGGCCCGGCCCGCTCACCCTCATCCTGCCGCGCCTGCCCCATGCGGCCAGGGCTTCGACGGGCGGCCAGGACAGCGTGGGCCTGCGCTGCCCTTCGCATCCCGTGGCCCGTGCCGTGCTCGCGGCCTGCCAGCGGCTGGAACCGCCGGTCTGGGGCGTGTCCGCGCCCAGCGCCAACAAGTTCGGCCGCGTCAGCCCCACCACGGCCCGCCATGTGGCCGATGAGTTCGGCGATGCGCTGCTGGTGCTGGACGGCGGCGCCTGCGAGGTGGGCATCGAATCCACCATTGTGGACTGCACGCGCGGCGTGCCCGTGCTGCTGCGCCCCGGCGCCATCACGCGCGACGACATCGAGCGCGCCTGCGGCCTGCGCCCGCTCTCCAAGGAAGAGCTGCCCGCGCACACGCCGCGGGCCTCCGGCACGCTTTTGGCCCACTATGCGCCCAATGCCAAGGTGCGGCTCATGGACGCCCGGCAGCTGCAGTCGGCGCTGGACATCCTGGGCTCGGAAGGCCGGCACATCGCCGTCTACCACCGCAGCCCGCTGCGCTCGACGGCCCAGGGCATCACCCTGCGCGCCATGCCGGCGCAGGCCCTGGACGCCGCCCGAGAATTGTTCGGCACGCTGCGCGACTTCGACGAGATCGGCGCCCGCCTGATCTGGATCGAAACCCCGCCCGACACGGCGGACTGGGAAGGCGTGCGCGACCGCCTGCAGCGCGCGGCGGCGGCCGGCTGAGCACGCGGGCACCGGGTCAGGACCCGAAGCCCTCGGCAAACGACTCGCGCAGAAACTCCACGAACACCGCCACGGCGCGCGGCACATGGCTGGCGTAGGGGCGGATGGCGAACAGTTGCTCGCCGAAGGCATCCACCGATTTCCAGTCCGCCAGCACCTGCTGCAGCTGGCCCGAGGCCAGCCCCGACTGGGCGCTGAAATCGGGCACCAGCGCAATGCCCAGGCCTGCCAGCGCCGCATCGCGCAGCATCTCGCTGTTGTTGGCGGCAAAACCGCCCGCTACAGGCACGACGATGCGCTCGCCCTCTTTTTCACCCCTCTTGCGGCGCACGAAATGCCAGGCCGGCTGGCCCTGGCTGCGCGGATAGTGCAGGCAGTTGTGCCCCACCAGGGCCTGCGGCGTGGCTGGCGCTCCATGGGCGGCCAGATAGTCGCGGCTGGCCACGAGCAGCGCGCGCGTGGGCGCCAGCGCCCAGGCCACATGGGTTTCGGGCGGCGCCGAGACATGGCGCACGGCCAGATCAAACCCTTCCAGCGCCAGCGAGCGCATGCGGTCGGACAGGTCCAGCTCCAGCCGGATCTCGGGATAGGCGCGCACGAAGCGCGGCAGCCGCGGCATGAGCTGCTGGCGCGTGAAGGCCACGGGCGCCGTCACGCGCAGCAGCCCGCGCGGCTCGGCCGCCAGATCCTTGACGCTGGCAAAGCCGTGGGCGATGTGCTCGAAGGCGCCGCGCGTATGGTCCACCAACCGCTCGCCGGCCTCGGTCAGGCGCACGCTGCGCGTGGTGCGCCGCACCAGGGCCACGCCGGCGGCGCGCTCCAGCTCGGCAATGCGCTGGCTCATCGCCGCCTTGCTCACACCCAGCCGCGCCGCCGCCGCCGTGAAGCTGCCCTGCTGCGACAGCACCACCAGCCAGTGCAGATGACTCCACAGCGCCTCGGCGCCCGTGCCGATGCCCGTCCCCGCCACCGGCCCCGGCCCCGGTCCGGCCGGCTGCGCGTTCATATTTTTGCTTTCCATGCATGGATTGTTCACCACAATGAACAATCAATTCAAGCCAGCCTATCTAGGCAAGCCCGCCCAGGCTTTCTAGACTGGCCTTCATGAGCACCACCACACCCCAATCCGCACCGACTCCCATCGTCCACTTCATCAACGGCCAGCGCACCGAAGGCGCCGGCGGCCGCACGCAGGACGTGACCAATCCGGCCACGGGCCGCGTCACGGGCCGCGTGGCCCTGGCCGCGCGTGCCGATGTGGACGCCGCCGTGGCCGCGGCCCAGGCCGCCTTTCCCAAGTGGGCCGACACGCCGCCCATTCGCCGCGCCCGCGTACTGTTCCGCTTCCTGGAGCTGCTCAACCAGCACAAGGATGCGCTGGCCCACGCCATCACGGCCGAGCACGGCAAGGTCTTCACCGATGCCCAGGGCGAGGTCACGCGCGGCATCGAGATCGTGGAGTTCGCCTGCGGCATTCCGCAGCTGCTCAAGGGCGGTTTCACCGACCAGGTCTCCACCGGTATCGACAACTGGACGCTGCGCCAGCCCCTGGGCGTGGTGGCCGGCATCACGCCGTTCAACTTCCCCGTCATGGTGCCTTGCTGGATGTTCCCCGTGGCCATTGCCGCAGGCAATACCTTCGTGCTCAAGCCCAGCCCCATCGACCCCACGCCCTCGCTGATGATTGCCGATCTGCTCCGGCAGGCCGGCCTGCCCGACGGCGTGTTCAACGTGGTCCAGGGCGACAAGGAGGCCGTGGACGCGCTGCTCGAACACCCCGCCGTGCAGGCCGTGAGCTTCGTGGGCTCCACGCCCATCGCCAACCACATCTACGAGGCCGGTGCGCGCCACGGCAAGCGCGTGCAGGCCCTGGGCGGTGCCAAGAACCACATGGTGGTCATGCCCGACGCCGACATGGAGCAGGCCGTGGACGCGCTGATCGGCGCGGGCTACGGCTCGGCCGGCGAACGCTGCATGGCCATCAGCGTGGCCGTGCTGGTGGGCGATGCGGCCGACCGGCTGGTGCCGCGCCTCGTCGAGCGCGCCCGGACGCTCAAGGTGCTGGACGGCGAGGACCTGGCCGCCGAGATGGGCCCCATCGTGACGCGCGCCGCGCACGAGCGCATCTGCAGCTACATCGAGCTGGGCGTGCAGGAAGGCGCGCAGCTGCTGGTGGACGGCCGGGGCTTTGACGCCCGCGCGGCGGGTGCCGGCACGGGCACCGACACCTCGGACGGCTTCTGGCTGGGCGGCACGCTGTTCGACCATGTGACGCCCGAGATGCGCATCTACAAGGAAGAGATCTTCGGCCCGGTGCTGGCCATCGTGCGCGCCAAGGACTTCGCCGAGGCCGTCGAGCTGGTCAACCGCCACGAGTTCGGCAACGGCGTGGCCTGCTTCACGCGCGACGGCCACGTGGCCCGCGAGTTCGGCCGCCGCATTCAGGTCGGCATGGTGGGCATCAACGTGCCGATTCCCGTGCCCATGGCCTGGCAGGGCTTCGGCGGCTGGAAGCGCAGCCTGTTCGGCGACATGCACGCCTACGGCGAGGAAGGCGTGCGCTTCTACACACGCCAGAAGAGCATCATGCAGCGCTGGCCCGAGAGCACGCCCAAGGGCGCGGAATTCGCGATGCCGACGGCAAAGTAATCCCCTGGGCCGCCGCGCGGCATCTTCCGTGGAGAGCAGACGCTTCCACCGCCGGACGCCCCCCCTGCCCGGTACCTCGGGCCGTGGAACACGGCAGCTTGAAAGCCTGCCCGTTGCCGGAGCGGCCCCCCCAAAAAAAAGTCCGGGTCAGGCCCGGACTTTTTTTATCGGCCTTGCGGCATCAGAACCGGTAGCCGATGCCGATGGCAAAGACATCGGGGTTGAACTTGACCTTGATGCTCTGGCCCGTCGACAGGTGGATGGTGCTCTTCAGGAAGCTCTTGTAGTAGGCCGCATCGATGAACCAGCGGTCGTTCAGGTTGTAGACAAAGCCGATCTGCGGCGTGATGCCGAACTTGTTGTCCAGCTTGGCCGTGGTCGGGTTGGCCTGCGTGCCGCCGGACAGGCCGTTGAGCGTGGCCGTGGTCTTCTCGTCGAAGAACCAGGCATAGGTCACGCCCAGGCCCACGTAGGGGCGGAAGGCGGCATTGGCCGCGTTGAAGCGGTACTGGGCGAACACCGTGGCCGCGAGCACCTTGGTGCTGCCCAGCTTGCCCACGCCGGCCAGCGCGCCGTCGCCCACGAGGTCATTCTTGAACGGCAGGCCGAGCGGCACGTCCAGCGCGAAGTTGTCGGTCACCATGTAGGTGAGGCCACCGGTCAGCTGGGTATCGCTCTTGGCATCCACCTTGGTGTTGGGAAACGACGGCGCCGACAGATTGCCGCTCGATACGTCGGGCGACAGATGGGTGGCGCCGATGCGCGCCGACCAGGTGCCCGCCGATTGCGCACCCGCCAGGCCGCAGGCGGTCAGGGCCGCGGCCCCGGCGGCGATCCGCAAAAACTTCTTCATGTTTGTCTCCTTGTCTTTCGCGGAACGGATTACAGCCAGCCCTTCTGGGCCAGGGCGCGCGATACCAGCTGGCTCATCTGCTGATGGCCGTAGGGCGTGGGGTGGAAGCTGTCGGCAAACACATGGTGCTGCCACCAGTCGGGGCTGGTCTTGCCGGGCGTGGCGCTCAGGGCGGCGGCCGTGCAGGTCGGGAAGGTATAGGTGGGCAGGCCGCTGCCGTCCACGCCGGTGACCGGGCACACTGGATCCTTCACGTTGTCGAAGTCGTACTGGGCGGGATTGCTGATCTGGTTCTTGAACTCGGTGTAGAAGTCGACCACGGCCACCTGCGACTGGCCGGCCAGGCTGGCGGCCAGCTGCGCATTGAAGGCCTGCACCAGCGCGTCGAACGAGGCTTCCTGCTTGGCGGCCACGGCAGCGCCCTGGTCTCCGCCACCGGCGGCCTGGGCAATGCTGGCCAGGACCATCTGGAAGCGCGGCGTCTTGGTGATGGCCGGCACATTGAGCACCGCCACGCGCGTGGCGCCCTTGGCGACCACATTCTGCGCAATGGAGCCGGCCAGGGCCTTGGCCAGGGTCTGCAGATAGGCGCCTGCAGCCAGGCCGGCAAACTTGGAGGCATCGCCGCCGGCCTGGGTCATCAGGGCTGCGGACGTGCCCGGCGCCTTGGAATCCAGCCAGGCCACCATGGCATTCAGCGGCTGCGAATTGCCCTTGGCGGCGGCAATCAGGGCTCCGATCACGTCGGCCGCGTCGTTGGCGCCGCCGTCGATGATCACCAGGTCATCCGCGCCGAAACCGGCCTTGGAGGCGGCCTGGATCTGCACCAGCACCGACAGCGGCGACGTGGCGGGCGCCCCCAGCGGATTCACGCGGCCGCCGCCCACCGCATAGTTGGTGCAGCTGGCAACTTCCTGGTAGGAGGTCAGGTTCTCGTCGCCCGCACGGTAATGGGCGCACAGGCTCTGGCTGTACTGGTCGGCAATGCGCTCGGGCCAGATCATGGTGGAGCCCGCGCCGGTGGGCGCCGATCCCTGCACCGTGAACTTGAAGCCGAAGGTGCCGCTGTCCGACAGGCTGTCGCCCATGACCTTGACCGAAGTCACCTTGGCCTTGGGAGTGGTGTCGGCGCCGCCGCCACCGCCGCAGGCGGCCAGCAGGCCGGCGGTCGCCAAAGCGGCGGCCAGGAGTTTGAATTGGTTTGCCAAGATGATGACCTCCATCACGTTATGAATAGCACGGGCGTGCTTTTTTTTCAGAACGTCATCCTAGCGATAGTCACCTTGGCGCCATACCGGGCAATTACCGATAGCGGAGGATGAAACACCCCCTGAGCCGCTGCGCGGCTTCCCCCTCAAGGGGGACGACGGCCTTTGCTGCGGGGCGGCCCTTGCTGGCCGTCCCGCGCTTAGAGTGCGCCAGTTTCAGGAGCGCTTGGCATAGACAAGCAGCCCGGGCGCGCTACTGCGCGCCGACCCAGTCGATCAGGGCCTCCCAGGCCTGGCGCGCTGCGCCGGCATTGGGGTGGTTGGCCATGGCCACCAGCACGTAGCGGCGGCCGCTGGCGCTGTCCACATAACCGGCCAGCGCCGAGGCGTCGCGCAGCGTGCCCGTCTTGAGGTGGGCCGCGCCCGCATGGCGGCTCTGGCTGCGGCGCAGCGTGCCGTCCACGCCGACGATGGGCATGGAGGCCACGAACTCGGGCATGACGGGCGAATTCCAGGCCTGCTGCAGCATCCGGCCCAGGCCGCCGGCCGTCACCCAGGCATTGCGGCTCAGGCCCGCGCCGTTGTCCACGGCGGGCTGGTCGCTGCCGAACCGCGCCTGCCACCACTGCGCCAGCACCTGGCGCGAGGTCTCGAAGCTGGCCACGCCGGTGCGCTGCATGCCCAGCGTCAGGAATACCTGCTGGGCCATGATGTTGTTGCTGTACTTGTTCACGTCGCGCACCACTTCGGCCAGCGACGGCGACTCGATCTGCAGCGCGGGCTGCAGGCCCGCAGGCACCCTGCCGTCGTGCACGCTGCCGGTGAGCTTGCCGCCGAGTTCGCGCCACATGCCTTCGATGGCACGGGCCGCGAACAGCTCGGGCTGGGCAGGCGCCACGGACCAGCTTTTCTCTCCGCACTGGGCCGCGTACTGGCCCTGGAAGGCGATGCGCTGCGGGTCGCTCATGTCCAGCTGCAGCTTGCTGCGCCAGTCGCCGCAATCTGAATTCATAGCAGCCAGCGGCACCGTGGCCTGAGTTTCCATGCCCGACATCGGCGGATCGTATTGGATGCGTGCGACGCCTGCTCCTGTATCGGGAGCAAAACCCAGGCCCACGGCCTTGTAGTTGACCAGCAGCGCATCGGGCGCGGCGTTGTAGGGCCGCCAGGGCTCGTTGTCAAAGCTGGCCGCATCATGCGCGGGCAGTTGGAAGGCCGAGCGGTCCAGCACGATGTCGCCCACGATGACCTTGACGCCCATGCCCTGCAGGCGGCGCAGCATCAGCCACAGGCGCTCCAGCACCAGCTTGGGGTCCCCCTGGCCCTGGATGTAGAGATTGCCGCGCAGCGCGCCGTCGGCCACGGGCCCGCCGAAATACACGGGCGTACGCCAGACATAGGCCGGACCCAGCTGGTCCAGGGCCGCGTAGGTGGTGACCAGCTTCATGACCGAGGCCGGATTCATGGGCACCTGCGTGCGCCAGGCCAGGCGCGGCGCGCTCTTGCCGTCCACGTCCAGGACCAGCAGCGAGACCGCGTCGCGCGGTATCCTGGCACGGGTCAGGGCCGCATCCACGCTGGCGGGCAGGCGGGTATCGGCAACGGCCTGGGCGGTGGCGCCCATCGGGGACGGTGCCTGCGCCTGTGCGGCCGGCAGGGCGACGGCGGCCAGCAACGCGGCCGCGAGAGGGGAAATCCAGGACGAGATCAATGACATGGGCAGCGAGTCTACGCCGGCGTCGCCACGCCGGACGCCGCACCTGCGGGCATTGCCGGCCCGCCGGGCAAGGCTGCGGCAGCCGGCCGATAATAGGCAGCCTGCTGCGGCGCCACCTGCCAGCATTTTTCCCCTAGGACTTCCGCAAGCGAGGATGCGCCAGGACGGCTTCCTTGAAGCCAAGCGCCTGCCTGATCCTGATTTGCGTCAGTCGTGTTTCCGTTTCCTTGCGCGGCTCCGCCATGAATCTTCTTGCCCTGGACACCAGTACCGACACCTTCTTCGTCGCCGTGCAGCGCGGCGATGCCATCTGGCAGCACAGCGGCCCGGGTGCGGCACAGTCCTCGGCCCGGCTGCTGCCCGCCATCCGCACCCTGATGGCCGATGCCGGCCTGCAGTTCAAGGAGCTGGATGCCATCGTCTTCGGCCGCGGCCCGGGCTCGTTCACCGGCCTGCGCACGGCCTGCTCCATCACCCAGGGCCTGGCATTCGCGGCCCGGGTGCCGGTGCTGCCCGTGGACACGCTGCTGGCCGTGGCCGAGGAAGCCCGCGCGCTGCACGGCTGCACCGAGCTGGTGGCCGTGCTGGATGCGCGCATGCACGAGGTCTACCACGCGCGCTTTGCCTGGTCCGACGGCCGCTGGCAGGGCCCCGAGGATTTCGGCGAGGACTTCGGCCTGTGCGCGCCCGGCGCGCTGCAACTGCCGGCCGGCAGCACGGTCGCAGGCAATGCCCGGGCAGTCTATGGCGAGCAGCTGGCGCCGCAGGCACGCCATGTGGCGGCCATGCCCACGGCCACCGCCCTGCTGCGCCTGGCTCCCGCGCTGCTGGCCGCCGGCAGGGCCGTGCCCGCCGATCAGGCCCTGCCGCGCTATATCCGCGATAAAGTGGCGCAGACCACGGCCGAGCGCGAAGCCGCCCGTGCCGCACAGCCACCCGCCACGCCATGAACTCCAGCGCCAGCCATTCCCGCTCCGACTTGCCCGGTCGTGCCGCAGAGCCCGAGGCCCTGGTGCATTTCGAGCCGCTGAGCGCGCTGTGGCTGGACACGCTGCTGCCCATCGAGGCCCAGGCCTATACCCATCCCTGGTCGCGCGGCAACTTCCAGGACGCCATGGCCGCCGGCTACGAGGCGCAGTTGCTGGTCAACCAGCACCACGAACTGCTCGGCTATTTCGTGGCCATGACGGTGCTGGACGAGGTGCATCTGCTCAACATCACCGTCAACCCCGCGTTCCAGCGCCAGGGCTGGGCCCGCGTGCTGCTCGATGCGCTGTCGCTGTCGGCGCGGCAGAAAAATGCGCAGTGGATCTGGCTGGAAGTGCGCGAAAGCAATGCCCGTGCCCGCGAAATCTATGCCCGGCACGGCTTTGCCGAAGTGGGCCAGCGCAAAAACTACTACCCCACACCCGAAGGACCGCGTGAGCACGCGGTGCTGATGAGCCTGAAACTATGGACCTGAACCTGGATGCCCGCCAGCGGGCCATGCTGGAAGCCATGGGCATCACCGTCTGGCTGCCCGCCCCCCCAATGCCTGCGCCGGACGTGCCCCAAGCCCCCGAAACGCCCGTGGCCAGCGCTACGCCCGCCCCGTTGCGCGAAGCCGTGGCACGGGCGCCCGGGATTCCCGAGCCGCCCGTCGAGGCACCCGCGGCCCCGGTGCCCTCCGCGCCCGCCATGCAGCAGCGTGCCCCTGCACCGGCTCCCGTTCCGGCTCCGGATCCCGCCCCTTCCGCCGTCCGCCAGGACAGCGCCGCGCGCGCGCCCCGCAGCTATGTGCAGCATCCCGCCGCGGGCCCGGCCGGCGAACCTGGCGTGGGCTGGCGCCTGGGCCGGCCGCAGAAAGTCTATCCCGATGCCGGGGGCAGCGAGCCGATGCCGGCGCAGGGCGGCTGGCTGATCCTGCTGGAGCCGCCGGCCAATCCGCTGCCGCTGAGCCCGGCGCAAAAGCCCGGCCCCGGCTGCGCCCGGACCGCGCTCGAAGGCGATGCGGCCAGGCTGCTGGACAACATGCTGCGCGCGCTGCAGCTGCAAAAGCATCCGCGTGTCTTCAGTGCCGCACTGCACCGCGCCCCGGCCGATGCCGCCCAGCCGGCCGAGCCCCTGCAGCCCGCGCTCGAGGCATTGCTGCACGAACTGCGGCCCGACTGCGTGCTGGTGCTGGGTCTGGCCAGCGCGCGCGCCGTGCTGGGCCGGCACGAGGCCCTGGGCCGCCTGCGCGCCGAGCCGCACCGCATTGCCGGCGTGCCCACGGTGGTGACCTACGACCCGAACTACCTGCTGCGCGCCCCCCAGGCCAAGGCCGGCGCCTGGGCCGATCTGTGCCATGCCCTGGCGTTCACCCAGGCCGTGTGACGCCTGGCACGCGCGGAACAAGCCCCCGGCCTGCACTACCCCATCGGTGCCGCTGGCCGTTTGATGCAGTGCAACGTTGCATAATTGCCAGCTTTCAGACAGCCAACCGTCACTCGTCCCCAGCCCTTGGCCCGGGACGCATATTCAGCGAAAGAAATCCGTGGAACCCTACCCCAGTTGGTAGCTTTCAACTCCCGGCCGACAGGACTAGCGGGGTTGAAAGCGCACCCCATCACCGCCAAAAGCCTTGAGAACACACCGGGAGTGAGCTGATGCTCAACATCTTTACGCTGGCCAACGGCCGCCTTGTCCAGGAAGAAATCGAGTCCCTTGAAGACCTGTCGCGCTTTCGTCCCATCTGGGTGGACCTGGAATCGCCCACGCCCGAGGAAAAGCGCTGGATCAAGCAGCACTACGAGCTGTCGATTCCCGAGGACGCCATGGACGACGACATCGAGGAGTCGGCCCGCTTCTACGAGGAAGACAACGGCGAGTTGCACATCCGCAGCGACTTCCTGATCGACGATGTCGAGGACTCGCGCTCGGTGCGCGTGGCCTTCATCCTCAACGAGCACAACCAGAACCTGCGCAGCTGCGGCGTGCTGTTCTCCATCCACGACGAGGACGTACCCGTGTTCCGGCTGCTGCGCATGCGCGCGCGCCGCGCGCCAGGCCTCATCGACGAGGCCAAGGACGTGCTGCTCAAGCTCTTCGACGCCGATGCCGAATACTCGGCCGACACGCTGGAGCGCATCTACGACGACCTCGAGAAGGCCAGCAAGATGGTGCTGTCGGGCGACGTGACCGACGACGTGGCGCGCGACGTGCTGGGCGCCATCGCGCGCCAGGAAGATCTGAACGGCCGCATCCGCCGCAACGTCATGGACACGCGCCGCGCCGTGAGCTTCATGATGCGCTCCAAGATGCTCAACGCCGAGCAGTTCGAGGAAGCGCGCCAGATCCTGCGCGACATCGAGTCGCTGGACAGCCACACGGCCTTCCTGTTCGACAAGATCAACTTCCTGATGGACGCCACGGTCGGCTTCATCAACATCAACCAGAACAAGATCATCAAGATCTTCTCGGTGGCCAGCGTGGCGCTGCTGCCGCCCACGCTGATCGCCAGCGTCTACGGCATGAACTTCAAGTTCATGCCCGAGCTGGAATGGGAATTCGGCTACGGCTATGTGGTGCTGCTGATGATCGCCAGCGCCGTGGGCCCCATGCTGTACTTCAGAAAGCGCGGCTGGCTCAAGTAGGAGGCCGGTACGGCGCATCGGCCTGCTCCTACCGGCAGGCACGCACTGCGCCCACTCCCCGGAGATTCATGCGCGTTCAGGCTAATGCCATGCAATGCATGGCCCTGGGGGCCATGCCGCAACCGGAGAACGCCATGCGCATACCGAACATCACACCCAAGCCCGATCCCAGGGAGCCGCGTATCGACCGCAGCGATGATCCCACGGCCGACCTGCCCGAGGGCGACGATATCAACGAGCACCTGAGCGCCGAGGAGGATGTGTCCGATTCCATCGAGGACATGACCGCCCACCGCTTCGACGCCCTGCCGCAGGACGGGCCGCTCGATTTCGACGACGGCACGGACATGGGCCATCCGCGCGGCCATACCGGGCGCAGCGGGGGCACCTGGCAGGCCGAAGGCGGCGACAGCGGCGAGATCAAGCCGCCGACCGAGGTGCTGTCCGACCGCAACGGCCCCAGCGACCGCAGGAACCGGCGTTGAGCGAGGCTCGCGCGGCCGGGCGGTTTGCTATCAAAAAAGAAGCTTTCCGCGTCTCTTGCCTGCCTTGTGCATGGCAGAACATGCAGAAGATGCACAGAGATAAGGCGCCACCCGCTCTCTTTTGAGGAGCAGATTCAGGCCGCAGCGGCCTGGCCGCGCTCGCGCACCCACAACACGATGCCGCACAGCATCACGATCACCTGCGTGCCGATCAGCGCCGCGAAGCCCGCGAAAAAGCCCGCGCTCACGCCGCCATGGCGCGACAGCGCGCCGATCACCGCGCCCATGACGGCCGGCATGAAGCCCGCCACCAGACTGCCCGCGCCGTTGACCACGCCATAGGCGCTGGCCACGTGCTCGGGCCGTGCGCAGTGCTGCACGGTGCTCGGGATGGCCGGGCTCATCAGGCCCCAGCAGAAGTTGGCCGCAATCAGGCAGTAGGCCGCGGCATAGCGGTCCTCCATGTGGATGGCCAGCCACACGGCAGCGGCCACGCCGATGCTGCCGAAGACGAAGATCAGCGGCACCTGGCGGCGCGCGATGCGATCGATGATCATGCCGCCCACGAACACCGCCGCCACGCTCGCGTACTGCGGCAGCGAAGCCAGCCAGCCCATCTCTCGCATCGAGAAGCCGCGCGACTCCTTCAGGTAGGCGGGCAGCCAGTTGCTGCTGCCCCACAGGTACGACAGGAAGGCCGCCGTCAGGATGGTGATCAGCCACAGGTAGCGCGTGTGCATGGCGCCGCGCACGATCTTGCCGACTTGGCCCATGGCTTCGCCCAGCGACCGGGGCTTTGGCAGGCCGGTCTCCACCTTGGGCATGCGCACGAAGGCCCAGACCAGGGGCACGCCGAGCAGCACGTTGATCAGGCCCAGCACATGGAACGAGGTCTCCCAGTTGTGGCCCACGACCAGGTAGCCGACGAAGGGATAGCCCACCGCCAGGCCGAGCCCGGTGCCCATGTTGACCAGCGAATTGGGCTTGCCGTTCTCGCGGCTCTCGAAATGCGCCTTGATGTAGCTGCCGGCCAGCGAAAACAGCGGCCCTTCGGACACGCCCAGCAGGATGCGCGAGGCCAGCAGCAACCCGTAGCTGCTCATGGCCGGCGAGAGAAAGGTCACCACGCCCCACAGCAGCAGCCCGCCGAACAGGCTGCGGCGCACGCCGAACAGCGCCGCGCAGAATGGCGTGAGCACGAAGGACGAGACGCCGTAGCCCACCATGAAGGCCGTGGCCAGCAGGCCCTGGCGCGTGCGATCGTCGGGCGTCAGGCCGATGTGCGACAGAAAGTCGCGGTCGGTGATCAGGACCGAGATGTTGATCCGATCCACGTAGGAGATGGCGACGATCACGAACAGCGTGACCACGCCCCACCAGCGCAACGAGCGTGAGTCTTTCATGATGTGGGTCCGGCTAGCGTTGTCAAAGGGAAAAGCCGGGACCGGCACCCGCCGGCCCCGCCAGGGCGCACGTCCGGGGGGGCGCGCGGTGCGGCGGCCGGTGGGCCGCCGAAACCCCGGTCCGGCGGCTGCCGGACCGATGGGGCAGGATCAGAAGAAGTGGCGGATGCCGAACTCCAGGCCGTTGGAGTTGCCACCCGGCGTGGTGCCCGGAGCGCTCAGCCCCTGCACGCCGATGGACCGGGCCGCCGAGCCCTTGTTCTTCAGGAAGGCGTAGGTGCCGTAGACCTGGGTGCGCTTGGAGAAGTTGTAGCCATAGCCTACGCTGATCTTGTTCCAGTCAGCATTGCTGCCCGACGTGTTGTAGTGGCCGAAGGAGGCGCGCGCCTCGCCATTGCCCACGGGCGCGGTCACGCCCAGCTGCACGGCCGTGATCTTGGTGCCACCGCGCTTTTCCGTGGCCCACAGCAGCATGGGCTTGGCCACGCCGAAGTCATAGGACAGGCCCAGGTTGCTCGCGGTCAGGTTGGTGTCGCTGGTATTGCCATAGAGCCGGCCCGTGGCCAGCGCGCCGTTGAACGCGCCCTGGCGGTAGCCCAGGCGCAGGCCGCGGTAGTCGCCCTCGCGCTTGTTGGGCGCGTTGCTGGACTGCTCGCCGAATGCCACCTGCGCCTGGCCGTAGAAGCCGCCCAGGTTCTGGGGCAGGAAGTAGCTCACCGCATTGCTGATCTGGATGGGTGCGCCGCCGGTCGAGGGCACGCCCGGAACGCCCAGCATGGTGAACGCGCCCGTGCCGCCGACGCCGTTGGTCAGGAAGGGGTCGAAGATCAGCGTGTTCAGAAAGGTGGCCGAGTCGTCGCGCCCCAGGCGGATCTCGCCCCAGCTGTCCATCAGGCTCACGGTGGAGCGGCGGTTGAAGCTCAGGCTGCCGCCGGCAGCCTTGCCGTTGCCGCTGTCCACGTCCAGGCCGGCCTCGAGCCAGAAGCCCGCCTTCAGGCCGCCGCCCAGGTCCTCGGTGCCGCGAAAGCCCAGGCGGCTGATGTTGGCGCCGCCTGTGGACAGGCCGGTCTTGGACGCGCCCGAACCGCCCAGGTGGGCCACGCCCACATCGACGACGCCGAACAGTTCGACCTTGGACTGCGCGAAGGCGGTGCCGCCGAGGCCCGCAACCGCCGCGCCGAGCACGGGTATAAGCAATGATTTCATGGGGATGTCTCCTCTGTGTGGTTTTGGTGTGGAATCAGATGTCGAGAACCAGCTTGTCGCTCTTGCAGCCCGAGACGCAGACCATCA
Source organism: Comamonas sp. w2-DMI (assembly GCF_040187735.1). NCBI lineage: Bacteria > Pseudomonadati > Pseudomonadota > Betaproteobacteria > Burkholderiales > Comamonadaceae > Comamonas > Comamonas sp. w2-DMI. The sequence continues at coordinate 52,297 of NZ_JBANEL010000015.1, forward strand.
TGACCTTGTTGCTGGCCTTCTCCTTGGGGCTGAGCACCGAGTCGCGGTGGTCCGGTATGCCTTCGAGCACGCGCGTCTCGCAGGAGCCGCAGACGCCTTCGCAGCAGCTGTGGTCCACGGCTATGCCGGCTTCCAGCAGCGTGTCCAGCAGCGACTTGTCGGGCGTGATCTCGATGAAGCGGCCGCTTTTTTTTCAGCTCCACCGTGTAGTTGGTGCGCGCGTCGGAAGCGGCCTTGACCTCCACCGGCGTGAAGCGCTCGATGTGGGCGTTGGCATGGCCCAGCTCGGCACAGAACTTCTCGAAGGCGTCGAGCATGGGCGTGGGGCCGCAGGCGTAGTGGTGCAGACCGGCTTGGGGCGCACGCTGGGCCAGCAGGCCGCGCAGATCGGGCGGGCCGCCGGCCTCGGCATCGAAATGCAGATGCAGCGGCATGCCCAGGGCCTGCAGCTCGGCCAGGAAGGCCGCGCTCTTGCGTTCGCGCGCAAAGTACAGCATCTCGAACGACTGCCCCAGGGCCTTGAGCCGGCGCGCCATGCACAGCATGGGCGTGATGCCGATGCCGCCGGCCACCAGCACCGAGTGCGTGGCGCTCTCGTCGAGCGCGAAATGGTTGCGCGGCTCGGAGATGGTGATGGGCATGCCCACGCGCAGCGATTCGTGCACGCAGCGCGAGCCGCCGCGGCTGGCGCGGTCGCGCAGCACGCCGACCACGTAGCGGTGGCGCTCGCTGCTGTCGTTGGACAGCGAATAGCTGCGCACCAGCCCGTTGGGCAGGTGCAGGTCGATGTGCGAGCCCGCCGTGAAGGCCGGGAACTCGCCGCCGTCCACCGGTCGCAGTTCCACGCTGATGGTGTCCTGGGCCTCGTAGCGCAGCGTGTGCACGAAGGCCTGCAAGATGTTGCTCATGATGCGATGCCTTCGTCGATCTGTTCCTGGGCCAGGCGGCGCAGGTGGCGGCGCAGGCGCACCAGGCCGATGTCGTGCTGATAGAGGTTCTCGCGCTCGTTGGCGTCGTGCTCCATCTGCTCCATCATGATGCGGTCCTGCTCGAGCACGGCCCAGTGGCGCGCCTCGAGGCGGTTGCGGTACAGGAAGCGCCAGGTGTCGCGCATCCAGCCGTCCACCTTGCGGCAGCGCCAGAAGAACACGGAGCACAGCTCGGCGCTGATGGGCGTGACGCAGGCGACGATGGCGAAGTTGCCGCCGGGGCCACCGGTCTTGGGGTACGGGATCTCCAGGCGCATCCAATGCACGCCCGTGTCGCCGAACTCCGTCCAGTCGAAGTTCACGCCGCGCTGGCCGACCTTCTCGAACACGAAGCCGTGGTCGGTGTCGCGCACCTGGAAGGTGGCCTTGCTGTCGCCCTCGGACATGGAGTGCGACTGCTTGTGCAGGAAGGTGCCGTGCATGGGGTCCATGACGTTGTCCAGCGCGTAGCGGTAGTCGCTGCGCCACTCGGCATAGCACAGGAAGTTCGAGTACGCGGGCGAGGTCAGCTCCTCGGGCAGGGTGAACTCGGGCGCCTCGTCCACATGCTTGTCGCTGTTGTAGAGGAAGATGGCGCCATGCGACTCGCGCACATGGAAGTCCAGCGCGGCGCGCGAGCCCTCGAGCTTGCAGCCGGGGCTGCCGGGCACCTTGGTCACGGTGCCGTCGCAGCGCACTTCCACGCCGTGGTAGGGGCAGGCCAGGCGGTCGCCCAGGTTCACGCCCTGGGACAGCGGCGCGCCGCGGTGCGGGCAGTGGTCTTCCAGCGCATGGACCTGCCCGGCGGCATCGCGCCACAGCGCGATCTTGCGGCCGAAACGGCGCAGCGAGATGGGTTCGGTCTTGACGAAGCTGGAAGGGCAGACGGCGTACCAGAGGTTCTTCAGGCCCTGGTTGAGCAGACGGTCCACCGGATCGATGGTGATGGTTTGTACGTTCATGGGGCGCTCCTGTCGTGCTCGCGGGTTCACTGTCCCAGGCGCGCCATCAGCGCCTGGAAGCTCTGTTCGGTCCAGGCCTCGCCGTTCTCGCCGGCGGGGCCGCTGCGGTTGATGTAGGCCACCAGCTCGGGCAGCGTCTGCACGCCTTCGCCAAAGGCGCGCTCGATGGCATCGCCCAGCAGGTCTTCGAACAGCGTGCCGGGACGCTGACGGGCCTGGTGGGGTTCGAGATATCGATCTACAGCCATGGTTCTCTCCTTCGAAAACTGTCTTGAATCGTGGTTCGATTTCATTGCCCGGGGCGCGCTGCGCATGGAACTGGCGCAGTCCAAGCTCAGGGACACCGAGGAAGGGCCGCCCCGCACCGAAGGTGTCGTCCCCCTTTGGGGGGGGAAGGCGCGAAGCGACTCAGGGAGGGTCATATCAATCAGCCTGGATGCCGAGGTCCTTGATCAGCTTGCCGAAGCGGTTGTAATCGGCGGCGTTGGTCCTGGCCAGGCGCGCCGGCTCGCCGCCCGCAGGCAGGGCACCGAAGGTGGCCATCTTGGAGACAACGTCCGGCATCTTGAGGATTTCGTTGAGGTGGGTGTTCAGCAGCTTGACGGTCTCGGGCGACATGCCCTTGGGGCCGAACAGGCCCTGCCAGGCCGACACTTCCACGTCCTTGATGCCCAGTTCGCCCAGCGTAGGCACGTTGGGCGCCAGCGTGCTGCGCTGGGCATCGGCCACGGCCAGCACGTTGACCTTGGTGCCGGCATAGGGCGCGATCGGGCCCCAGGTCATGAAGGTCGTGGGCACATGGCCGCCGATCAGATCGTTGACGGCCGGCGCCACGCCCTTGTAGGGGATGTGGCCCAGCCTGGTGCCGGCGGCCTTGTTGAACATCTCGCCCAGGATGTGCATGGGCGAGCCGCTGCCGGGGCTGGCATAGGTCAGGTTGCCGCTCTTGCCCTGGCTCACCAGGGTCTTGATGTCCTTGATGCCCGAGCCCTGGCTGGTGGCCACGAACATGGGCTGCACGCTGGTCTGCACGATGGGCGTGAAGCCGTTGAGTACGTCGTAGCTCGAGCCCGAGGCGGTCTTGAGCACGAACTGCGCGATCGCAAAGGTGTTGGGCGCCAGCAGCAGCGTGTAGCCATCGGGTGCGGCCTTGGCCACATGCACGGTGCCGATGGTGCCGCTGGCGCCGGGCCGGTTGTCCACCACCACGGGCTGGCCCAGGCGCTGGGACAGCTTGTCGGCATACAGGCGCGCCATGGCGTCGGTATCGCCGCCCGCCGGATAGGCCACGACGAGGGTGATGGGCTTGGCCGGATAGGCTTGCGCCAGCGCGGAACCGGACATCTGGGCTGCAGCCAGCAATGCAGCAGCGATAACTACCTGGCGACGAATGTTTTTCATGGAATAGCCCGTGGGTTGTGGAATCGTGGAGGGTGGGATACCGGCCGGTGCCGTCAATGCCTCTTAATGCTTTTTATCGGTCAGGAACTTGCCGTCGGCGGCGCCCGCGCCCTTCTGGCGGCGGGTGTTGCCGTCCAGGCCGCCGTCGATCGCCCATTCGGCGAACACCGTCGGGCCGGGCTCGAAGTCGCGCGGCTGCCAGTCGCCGGTCAGCTGGTCCTCGTCGGCGTAGTACTCGACCAGCGCGCCGGCCGGGTTCTTGAAGTACCAGAAGTAGGCCGACGACACGGGGTGGCGGCCCGGGCCGAGCTGGGTGTCCCAGCCGCAGCGCGAGATGTGCATGCCGCCGCCGAAGACCTCGTGGATGTCGCGCACGGTGAAGGCCACGTGGTTCAGGCCGGCGTGCCTGTCGGGGCGCTGCAGCAGGAAGATGTCGTGGTGGCCGCCATCGGGCGCGGTGCGCAGGAAGGCGCCGCGCTCGGGGTAGCGGTCCGAGGCCGCGAAGCCGAAGTTGTCCACATAGAAGCGCTCGCAGGCCTGCACGTCCTTGACGAAGAAGACCACGTGGCCGACCTCGATGGGCTGGGCGCGCTCGTAGGCCGGGCTGGCCTGGTTGATGCGGCCCTTGCGGCTCCAGGTGTTGTACTCGGCGCTGGGCACCTCGACGTCGCGCTTTTGCGTGACCTGCAGGCGCACGGCCAGGCCGTTGGGGTCGGTGCAGCCGATGCGCCCTCCGTTCGGGCCGCCCTGCTTCACGAAGCCCGGCAGCTGTGCAATGCGGCCTTCGTAGAGCGCGAGGTCGGCTTCGCTCTCCACCCCCCAGACCACTTCGCGCAGCGTGGGGCCGGCCTCGATGGCGGGCGGCAGGTCGGGGTGGTTGGTGGCGGCCACGATCACGCGGCAGCCGTTCAAGGTTTCGAACACCAGGCGGTCGGCCTGCTCCTCCACCAGTTTCAGGCCCCAGTCGAGGAAGAACCGGCGGCAGGCCGCCAGGTCGTCGGCGCCGTAGCTGATTTCGTCAATGCCCAGTACGCTCATGATCTTTCCTTAATTTGCCCAGGCCAGGGGATTGGCGTTCAGACCCCAGTACAGGCTCTTCTGCTCCATGTACTGCTGGATGCCCATGCGGCCCTTTTCGCGGCCCAGGCCGCTGTCGCGCCAGCCGCCGAACGGCGTGGAGATGGAGAACTGCTTGTAGGTGTTGATCCACACGGTGCCGGCCTGCACCGCGCGGCCGATGCGCCACGCGGCCTTGTAGTCGCGCGTCCAGATGCCGGCGGCCAGCGCATACACGCTGTCGTTGGCCTGCTCGAGCAGCGATTCCTCGTCGTCGAAGGGCATGGCCACGAGCACGGGGCCAAAGATCTCCTGCTGGCAGATCTGGTCGCTGTTGGTCACGCCTTCGAGGATGGTCGGGCGGTAGTAGTAGCCGCGCTCGTACTGCGCGCCCTCGGGGCGGTGGCCGCCGGTGCGCAGCCGGCCGCCTTCGGACAGGCCCAGCGCCACGTAGCTCTCGATGGTTTCGCGGTGCTTGGCGGTGATCAGCGGGCCCATCTGGGTGCGCTCGTCGGCCGGGTCGCCCACGCGCAGCTGCGCGGCCTTGGCCGTCAGGCGCTCCATGAAGTCGCCATAGAGCTTCTTGGCCACGAACAGGCGCGAGCCGGCGATGCAGGATTCGCCCGAGGAGCTGAAGATGCCGTAGAGCACGCCGTTGACGGCGTGGTCGAGGTCGGCGTCCTCCAGCACCATGGTGGCCGACTTGCCGCCCAGCTCCAGCGAGACGGGCATCATCTTGTCGGCCGCGATGCGGGCGATGTGCTTGCCGGTGGAGGTGCCGCCGGTGAAGGACACGCGCTTGACCAGCGGGTGCTTGGTGATGGCGTCGCCGATCACCGAGCCGCGGCCGGGCAACACGCTGACCATGCCCTTCGGAACACCGGCTTCCTCGCAGATCTTCGCCAGCTCAAGCGCCAAGAGCGGCGTGGCTTCGGCGGGCTTGACGACCACGGCGTTGCCGGCCGCCAGCGCGGGAGCGAGCTTCTGCGCCTCGCTGGCGATGGGCGAGTTCCACGGCGTGATGGCCGCGACCACGCCCATGGGCTCGTAGACGCTCATGGTCATGAAGTCGCCGCGGGGCGGCGTAAGGGTCTCCTCCATGGTCTCGCAGCGGCCGCGAAATACTGGAAGGTGCCGGCGGCGCTGGCCACCAGCGCGCGCGTCTCGTTGATGGGCTTGCCGTTGTCCAGGCGCTGCAGCTGGGCCAGCGGCTCGGCGCGCTCGCGGATCAGCTGGGCCACGCGGTGCAGCACGGCGGCGCGCTCGTGCGGCTTCTTGCGGGCCCAGCCGCTGGTGCGGAAGGCCTGGTCGGCCTTCTGGATGGCCTCTTCCACATCGGCCAGGCTGGGGGCGCGCAGGCGGCCCACGATTTCGCCGGTCGCGGGGTAGAGCGTGGCGGACTCGTCGCCGCCGCCCAGGCGCCATTCGCCGGCGATGTTGATGGGGAGCAGTTCAAGGTTGGCCATGGTGAAACTCCTCACTGCGCCTTGGTGGTGGCCGGGATCTGGTCGAGCTTGTTCACCGGCGGGCCCGAGAACGCGGTCTTGAAGCTGCCGATGGCGCGCATGTCGATCTCCAGCAGGAAGGGGCCTTCCTGGTTCCAGGCGGACTGCAGCACGGCGGGCAGCTCCTGCAGGTTCCCCACGCGGGCATGGGGCAGCTGGATCGAGGCGCACAGCTGCGCATAGTCGGGCGTATGCAGCTCCACATAGCAGCGGCGGCCGCCGTAGGAGGCGTCCTGGATGTTCTGGATCACGCCATAGCGCTGGTCGTTCATCAGCACGATCAGGGTGTTGCACTTTTCCTGCACCAGCGTGGCGAGTTCGCCCAGGTTCAGGATGAAGCCGCCGTCGCCGGCCAGGCCCAGGGTCTTGCGGCCCGAGCCGGTCTCGGCCGCGCCGATGGCCGCGCCGATGGCCATGGGCATGCCCATGCCGATGCCGCCGCCCGTGGCGTGCACGCCGGCGTTGGGCTCGAAGAAACGCAGCTCGCGATTGCCCCAGGTGCTGTTGGAAACGGTCACGTCGCGCACCCAGTTGAACTGACGGCCCGCCACCTGCTGCAGCTGCTGCACCAGGGCGCTGTAGGGACCGAGGCCGTCGTGCAGCGTGGCCACCACTTCCTTGTGCGTCTGGCGCAGGTCGGCCAGCAGTTCGGGGTCGGCCTGGTAGCCGCGCGCCTCCAGACGGTCGGCCAGGCCCGCCAGGGCCAGGGCCGAGTCGCCGCAGACAAAGCCGTCATCGATGTAGCAGCGGCCCTGCTGGGCGGCGTCCACGTCGATGCGCAGCAGCGGGCGCGGCAGCTTGAGTTCGTACTTCAGCGTCTCGTTGCTGCGCAGGCGCGTGCCCACGGCCAGCATGGCGTCGCAGCGCTGGTAGAAGGCCTCGACGGGCTTCTGGATGTTGTAGGCGCCCAGCGAGGCCGGATCGTCCTCGGGCACGATGCCGCGGCCCTGCACGGTGGTGACGATGCCGAAGCCCAGCTTCTTGAGGCGCTCCACCTGGGGGCCCGCATGGCGTGCGCCGCCGCCCAGCCACAGCAGCGGGCGCCTGGCCTTGGCCAGCGTGTCGGCCAGCGCGTCCAGCGCAGCCGGGCTGGGCGCCGCCGCCGTCACGGGCAGGGGCGACAGGTCGGCGGGCATGTCGATCAGGGCCTGCTGGATGTCGATCGGAATTTCCACGCTCACCGGGCCGGTGGGCGCGGTCATCGCGGCCTGCACCGCGGCCTTGAGCGTGGACAGGCAGGTCTCGGCGCTGCGCACGCGGAAGGCCGCCTTGGAGACGGCGCCCAGCATGGTCAGCTGGTCCGGCGCTTCGTGGATGTACGACAGCTTCTGGTCGATGTACTGGGTCTCGATCTGGCCCGTGATGTGCAGCAGCGGCGTGCCGGCCGTATAGGCTTCCACCAGGCTGCCGGCGATGTTGCCCGCGGCCGGGCCGGTGCTGGTGATGCACACGCCCAGGCTGGAGGTGGAGCGGGCGCAGGCGTCGGCCATGTTGCCGGCGCCGGCTTCGCCGCGCGCCATCACGAAGCGCACCTTGCCGCGCGCATGCAGCGCGTCGAGGATGGGCATGTTGTGGATGGAGATCACGCCGAATGCGGCCTTCACGCCGCAATGCTCGAGGAATTCGGCGATGACGGCGCCAACGGTGATTTGGGGGGTGTTAGGCATGGCGGGAAAGGCCTCCGGAAACGTCGATGTGGCTGCCGGTCGTGTACGACGACAGCGGCGTGGCGAGATAGAAAATGGCGCGGGCGGCTTCCGCGGGCGAGCCCAGGCGGCCCAGCGGAATGGATTTCTTGCGGGCGAGGTCGGCGCTCCACTGCTCCCAGGTCTGGCTCCGGTCCTCGCGGGCCTCGAAGCGGCGGCGCCACTGGCCGGACTCGATGAGGCCGACCAGGATGCCGTTGACACGTATGCCCCTGGGCGCGAATTCGGTGGCCATGGAGCGCACCAGGTTCTTGAGGCCGGCGCGCGCGGCCGAGGTGGCGACCATGTGCGGCTCGGGCTGGGAGGCCAGCAGCGAATTCACGCAGACGATGGCCGAGCCCTCGCCGCGCTCGAGCTGCGGCAGAAAGGCGCGCGTGGGATGCAGCACCGAGAAGAACTTCAGGTGCAGCTCCTCGGTCCAGGCTTCGTCGGTGGTGCTTTCGAAGGTCGAGACACGGCCCTGGCCTGCGTTGTTGACGAGGATGGAGGCCGGGCCCAGGGCCGCCTCGCAGTCCTGGGCGAATTGCCGCACCTGGGCGGCGTCGAGCACGTCGCAGGCCTTGGCGAACAGCCGCTCGCGCGCCGTGGGATGGATGTGCAGCAGATGCTGCACGGCCTGCTCCAGGCGCTCGGGGTTGCGGCCGCACAGGGCCACGCGGGCGCCCCGGGCCAGCAGCAGTTCCACCGTGGCCAGGCCTATGCCCGAGGAGCCGCCGGTGACGACGGCCGTGGCGTCGAGTTGGTAATCATGCATGGCCGCCTCCTGCGCGCCGTGAAGTGATGGACAGAACCTGCGCGCTGGTCTGCGGCCGGTAGTTGAGCAGCTCCGACAGCTCGTCGGCCGCGGCGCATACGCGCGGCACCAGCTGCGCCTGGCGCTCGGGATCGATCTGGGCAGAGGCCAGGGTCACGCCCAGGGCCGCGACGACGCGGCCGCTGTGGTCGCGCACGGGCGCCGCGATGGTGGAGATCGAGCTTTCGTAGAAGCCCGCGCCCGCGACATGGCCGCGCTCGCGGTCGGCCTGGACCAGGTCGAACAGCTCCAGCACCGTCCTGGGCGTCTTGGGCGAATGGCCTTCCAGGTGCTCCTCCGGATAGAGCGCGCGCAGCTCGGGCAGCGACAGGTCGGCCAGCAGAATGCGGCCCAGCAGCGTGGCGTGGGCGGGCAACCGCGTGCCCACGCGCACCGAGCTGGTCAGCGGCGTCGGCGGGGTGACCTTGGCCACGTAGACGATGGAGCGGCCGTCGCGCACCACGATGTTGCAGGGGACGCGGATCTCGTCGCACAGCCGCGCGATCACGGGCTGGCCCAGCTCGGTCAGGTCCATGGAGGACAGGAACTCGAAGCCCAGGCGCAGCACGGACAGGCCCAGCCGGTAGTCGTTGCCGCCTTCGGCGCGCTGCAGAAAGCCCATGGCTTCCAGCGTGTTGAGCATGCGGAACACCGTGGCGCGCGGCAGCTGCAGGCGGCGCGCCAGCTCGGGCGCGCCCAGCGTGGCGTTGTCGCGGCCGAACTCCTGCAGCAGGCGCAGGCCGCGCTCCAGCGCGGGCACCATGTACTTGTCGGAGCCGCCGTCGGCGGTCGCGTTGTCGTTGTCGCTCATGGCGGGCCTGCGCTCAGTTCATGACGAAGCCGCCGTTGACGGGCAGCACCTGGCCCGTCACGAAGCGGGCACCGTCCGACAGCAGATAGGCCACGGCGCCCGAGACATCCTCGGGGCGCTGCTCGCGCTGCAGCGCGCGCTGGTCGATGTAGAGACGGTGGCGGTGCTCGGGCACGTACTCGGTGGCCTCGACCAGCACCAGGCCGGGCGCCACGGCGTTGACGGTGACGTTGTCGCCACCCATTTCGCGGGCCATGGCATGGGTCATGGCCATGACGGCGCCCTTGCTGGCCACGTAGGCCATGAGGTTGGGCGCGCCCCACAGCGCGGTGTCGGAAGCCAGGTTGACCACGGCGCCGCAGCCGCTGTCACGCAGCGCGGCGCGGCAGGCGCGCGTCATCAGCCAGACGCCGCGCACGTTGACGTTCATTACCTGGTCCCACTTCTCGAGGGCGATGTCGTCCATGCCCTTGCCGCCCGAGTCGGTGACGGCGGCGTTGTTGACCAGGCCGTCCAGGCCGCCCAGCAGCTTGACGGCCTGCTGCGCGCACTGGTCGATGGAAGCGGGGTTGCTGGCGTCGAAGGCCGCGCCATGGGCCTGCAGGCCCTGGCTGCGCAGCTGCTCCACGGACCGGGCCAGCAGCTCCTCGCGCAGATCGGCCAGCACGACCTGCGCCCCCTGCGTGCACAGCGTCTGCGCAAAGGCAAAACCCAGGCCGCGCGCGGCGCCGGTGACGAGAATCCGGCGCCCTGCGAGCGATCCGGTGGGTTGCGTGGTGTTCATGCTCATTCTGCCCTGTTTTGTTTCAAATATGAAATGACACTTTTTTCTTGAAACAGATGGCAGTTTAGTGACGATCAAATCGGGCAACACCACGGGAAAACCCGTAAGAGATACAAAAAATAACGCGCCCCGCGGGCGCAAAAAAACCGCGGCAAGCGCGGTGGGGAAAACAGGGTTCGCCCAAGGAACCGGCGGCAGCCCCGGCAGGGCATGGCGGAGTCCTGGTTTGATAGCGGATAGCGCGCACCAGCTCATGGCTTCATGCAGGAAACCAATCAGGATTCAGTCGGGACAGGTGCCAGCCGCTATCAAAAAGCTGAGGCAAGCGCAGGACACTATGCCAGCTGGCGCAGAAAGTCCGACACCACCTGCTGGGCGTAGCGGCTGGCCACGGTGCGCACGAACGTGGAGAAGTCCACATGGGCGCTGTCGTCGGCGCGGTCCGAGATGGTGCGCATGGCCGCGAACGGCACGCCGTAGTCGAAGCAGGCCTGGGCCACGGCCGCGCCCTCCATCTCCACCGCCAGCACATCGTGGCCTGCGGCCTGCAGCTCGCTGCGCAGGCGGTCGCTGGCCTGGCGCGAGCCCACGAACCGGTCGCCGCTGGCGATCAGCCCCTGGTGCACACGGGCCGAGGCATGGGAAGCGACGATGCCGGCCTGGACCGCGCCGGCCGCCGCCCGCGCCAGGGCGTCCGTCATCGCGCCGTCGCTGGCCAGCGTGCTGCGGCCGTAGCCCGGCATTTCCCAGCGCGGAAAGATCGGCGAGGCATCCATGTCGTGCTGCAGGAACTGGCGCGCGATCACCACGTCGCCCACGTTCACGCCCTGCCCCATGCCGCCGGCCACGCCGGTGAACACGATTGCCCGCACGCCGAAGCGCTCGATCAGCGCCGCCGTGGTGGTGGCTGCGGCCACCTTGCCTATGCCCGACAGCGCGCACACCACCTCGTGCCCGTGCAGCCGGCCCCGCCAGAATTCGCGCCCCGCATGGCGAAGGCTCTGCATCCCGTCCATGGCATCCACCAGTCCGTGTTGTTCTTCGGCAAGAGCACTGAGGATGGCGATGGTCATGGGCGTGGTGATTCCGGAACAAGGGGGGAAAAGACAAAAAGCGGCACGGGGCCGCTTTTTGTCGGGGCGCAAGAACGCGATTAGAGCACCAGAACGGCTCTCATTGCGCCACGATGTGGTGGCTCTTGACCACGGGCGCCCACAGCGCGGTCTCCTTGCGGATCAGCTCGCCGAAGGCCTCGCCCTTGACCACCCAGGGCGTCATGCCCTGCGCCTTGAGCTGGTTCTGCGCCGCCTGGGTCTTCATGATCCTGTCGATGTCCTCGGCCAGCTGCCTGACCACTTCGGGCGGCGTGTTCCTGGGCGCCAGCACGCCGTACCAGGACGAAACCGCAATGCCCGGGATGCCGGCCTCGGCCAGCGTGGGCACATTGGGCAGGAAGTTCGAGCGCGTGGCATCGGTCACGGCCAGCGCGCGCAGCTTGCCCGACTGCACATGGGGCAGCACGGTGGGCATGTTGGCGATCAGCATGGGGATGGTGCCGCCCAGCGCGTCGTTCAGGCCCTGGCCCGAGCCCTTGTAGGCCACGTGCATGATGTCGGCGCCCGACTTGTCCTTGAACAGCTCGCCGGCCAGGTGCAGGCTGGAGCCCACGCCGGGCGAGGCATAGCTGATCGAATCGGGCTTGGCCTTGGACAGCGCCACCAGTTCCTGGATGGTCTTGGCCGGCACCTGGGGATTGACGGCGATCACGTTGGCGGCGCGGCCCATGGAGGCCACGGGCACGAAGTCGCCGAACACGCTGTAGGGCAACTTGGGCATCAGCGTGGGGTTGATGGTCAGGTTGCCCTGGGGCACGACCAGCAGCGTGTGGCCGTCGGGCTTGGCGCGCTTGACCATGTCGATGCCGATGTTGCCGTTGGCGCCCGGGCGGTTGTCCACGATGGCGGCCTGCTTGTACTCCTCGGTCAGGCCCGTGGCCAGGATGCGCGAGAGGATGTCCACCGCGCCGCCGGCGGGAAACGGCGCAATGATGGTGAACTGTCCGCTGGACAGCTGTTCGGTGGCGCCAGCGGCCCACGCGGGCGACATGGCCGCGGGCAGTGCGGCGGCGCAGGCCAGCGCCAGGCAGGATTTGAGGAATGCGGAACGTTGCATGGTGTGGTCTCCTCGGAGAACGGAAATTTCAGAAAGGCCCCGGGTCCCTGCGCATCGGGCTTGATGCAGCGCAAAGGCCGCCAGGCTGCGGCATGCCACCATGGGCGCCATGCTCAAATGGGCATGCGTCTGCGCGCATTTCCGCGAGGGCGCGGGCAAGGCGGATGCCAGGGGCACGGCGCATGGTGAAACCCTGCGGGGCGGGTCGGGGTCGGATCTGATGGCCAGCGAGGCCACGTTGTTGAGCACGGCGCGCACCACGCTGTACACGGTCAGCGCCGAGGTCTTGGGATTGGCCGCCAGCGGCTTGCCGCGCATGGTCAGCTCCATGGCGCCGAAGGCGCCGCGCGCCTCGACGTGGTGCACGTTCTCGGACACGGCCGGGTCCGCGAACAGGCGCACCATGGTCTTGTCCAGGCCCAGGCCGGCCAGCGACAGCGTGGCCGCCACATTGGCGTTCTTGGGGTAGAGCTGGGCCGCCTCGCGGGCCGTGCCTTCGAAGATGCAGAAGGCCTCGGTCAATGCGGCCAGGTCGCAGGCCTGCTCGGCCGGCGTGCCGCTCCAGGCCTTGGGCGGCTTGCGGCCCGTGTAGACCACCGAATCCAGCCCGCCCACGCGGGCCGCGGCCAGCGCATCGATGCCGCCGATGGCGCCGGACAGCAGTTGCACCTGGGTCTGGCCGGCCTCGGCCGCCGCCTGCACGCGCTCGGCCATGCCGGGTGCGCTCAGCGCACCGATGGACGCGACCACCGCCGGAATGCCGCGCGCCAGCGCGGGCAGCACATGCTCCTCGATGGCGCCATGGCCCGCGCACTCCACCATCAGGTCGGGGCGCGCGTCGGCGGGCAGGGCGGGCAGGATTTGCGCCTGCGGGGCCAGGCGGCCCACGGTTTCCTGGATCGCAGCGCCGGCCTCGGGCACCAGCACCCAGCGCACCTGCAGCCGGGCGTCGCCGCTCAGCAGCTCCAGAACGCTGGAGCCAATCGCGCCGCAGCCAATCAATGCAATGTTCTTCATTTCAATTTCCTGAAAAATGCGCTGGCCCGGCGTTGCTCCAGGCTGTCAGCGCAGGAAGTCCGGGTGCTGCTGGCGCAGGTGGCCGGACAGGGTCTCGGCCGCCTCGCGCACCTGCTGCGCCCAGCGCTGGGTCTTTTCGGGCACCAGTTCGGTGAACGGAATGGCCATGGCCAACCCCGCCACCACCCGGCCGTCGGCGCTGCGCACCGGTGCGGCGATGCTGGAGATGCCGGGCTCGTAGAAGCCCTCGCCCATCGCGTAGCCGCGCTCGCGGTCCTGCACCAGCAGGCGCATCAGTTCCTCGACGTTGTGCGGCGTGCTTTCGGAAAACTGGGGCAGCTCCTCGCCGCCGAAGATTTCGCGCAGCTGCGCGGCATCCATGTCATGCAGCAGGGCACGCCCGAGCACCGTGGCGTGGGCCGGCAGGCGCGAGCCCACGCGCACCGCGCCCTGGAAGGCGCCGGGGGGCGTGATGCGCGCCACATAGACCACCGAGGTGCCGTCGCGCAGTGCCAGATTGCTGGTCATGCCCAGCGCATCGCACAGGCCCTGCAGCACCGGCTCGGCCAGCTGCGCCAGCGGCTGGGTCGACAGATAGTCATAGCCCAGGCGCAGCACGGCCAGACCGAGGCGGTACTCGGTGCCGCTGCGCTGCAAATACCCCGAGTTTTCGAGCGTGGTCAACATGCGGAACACCGTGGAGCGCGGCAGCTGCAGGCAGCGGGCCAGCTCGGGCGCGCTCCTTACGGGCTGCGCCGGGCTGAAGCAGGCCAGCAGGCGCAGGCCGCGCTCCAGCGCGGGCACGGTGTAGCGGTCGTTGTCGTTGGTCGAAGTCTCGAGAGTTTCGTTCATGGCTATGGGCTGGTGCTCTGGTTCAGCAAAGATGCCAGCTTTTGCGCGATCACCCCAGGCTGTTCCACGGGTGAAGCATGGCCGGCGGCCGCTAGCGTACCGTAGTGCGCGCCCAGCAGCTCGGCCCAGGCCTTGCAGGCAGCCGGGGGCGTGACCACGTCATGCTCGCCGACCCAGACCTGGACCGGCATGGACAGCTTGCCGGCCGCCTGCCCCAGGTCGCTGCCGCACAGCAGTTCCACCGCCTGCGCATAGCCGCCCGCATGCATGCGGGCCGTGTTCCAGCGCACCCATTCGCGCACCGCCTCGGTCGCCTGGTCCGAGACCAGCCGCTGGTCGATCACGGCGGCCAGTCCGGCGACGCCCTTCTCGGCCAGCGACGCCAGCCGGCCCTGGTGCACCTTGGCCCGCTGCTCGGCCTTGGCCGGCGCGCCGTAGCCGCCGGCCGGGCTGATCAGCACCAGCTGCTCGATGAGGCCGGGCTCGGCCGTGCAGGCCAGCCGGGCTGCCATCAGCGCTCCCAGCGAGTGGCCGACCAGCACGCAGCGGCGCAGGCCCAGAACGTCCAGCGACCGGGCCAGTGCCCCGGCATAGTCGGCGTCGGTGGGTGCCGGCTGCGCCAGCGGCGTGGAGGCGCCGTAGCCCGGCGCATCCCAGGCCAGCACGCGCGCCTGGCTACCCAGCGGCAGCGCCACGTCCAGCCACGAGGCCGCGCCCGAGCTGATGCCGTGCAGCAGCACGACCGCAAACCCGGCCGCAGCATCGCCGGCCACATTGCCGGCCTCGCGCCAGGCGACCTCGGAGCCGTCCGGCAACTGCACCAGACGCTCGGGAAAGCCGGCCTGCAGCTGCTGCACCTTGAGGGACAGCGTGTCCTGCGTCATGGCCGGGCTCAGCGCTTGATCTTGGCCAGCGGGTGTTCGGGCGGATAGGTCGGGGTGACGGGCTTCTTGGAGCCCAGCATCACGCACATGAGCGCGTCCTCGTCGCCGATGTTGATTTCTTCACGATACACGCCCGGGGGCACGGAAACCACGTCGCGGTCGGTCAGGATGGTCTCGAAACGCTCGCCGTCCTTCTCCAGCACCAGCTTGATCTTGCCGCGCATGATGAAGAACACTTCTTCCACGTCCACGTGCAGGTGCGACGGGCCTTCATGGCCGGCCGGGATCACCATGGTGGAGAACGTGAAGTGCTCCGAGGGAATGGTGTTGCTGTCGGATGCCACGCCCGTGCCGCCCGTGCCGATGTAGCGCATCTGGCCGCGGCGGTACTTGGGGTCGTAGTCGGCCTGGAACTTCAGCGCGTCGAAGTCGTACTTGCGCGTGGAAAAGCGCGCGATGCGCGTGTTCATCCAGTCTTCAAAGCTGGCGCCCTCGGGGCGGTCCCAGCTGCGGGGGGTGTTCTGTGTGGAGTCTGTCATTTGTCTCTCCTGTAACCGCTGACACATGGCAAAAGCCTTCCGGCTTTTGTTTTACCAATAAAACACAGTTCAGTTGGTGAAACAATTATAGAAAGACTCCCGCTGCATCCACAAGTACGGGATGTCACTTATATGCAGGGCCGAGAGGAGGCGCGGGCGAAAACAGGCCTCCAGCTTCTTTCTCTTAGGCGGCGGCGCCCGCCCGGGCCGGCGCCGCCGGAGATACCTTTCCCGGATGGCCCGGCCATAAAAAAAGGGTGCTTGACGCACCCTGTGAATTGCCTTGGAAGACAAGATGAAATCAGTCACGCATCGCGCAGCTCCCGCCGCAGGATCTTGCCCACGGGGGTCTTGGGCAGTTCGTCGCGGAACACGATGATGCGCGGGCGCTTGTAGCCCGTGAGGTTGGCCGCGCAGTAGTCGCGCACGGCCTGCTCGGTCAGCGACGGGTCCTTTCTGACGATGACCAGCTTGATGGCCTCGCCCGACTTCTCGTCGGGCACGCCCACCACCGCGCATTCGAGCACGCCGGGGCAGTTGGAGACCACGTCCTCCACTTCGTTGGGATAGACGTTGAAGCCGCTGACGATGACCATGTCCTTCTTGCGGTCCACGATCTTGAAATAGCCGCGCTCGTCCACCGTGCCGATGTCGCCGGTGCGCATGTAGCCGTCCTCGGTGAAGACCTTGGCCGTCTCGTCGGGCCGCTGCCAGTAGCCGGCCATGACCTGGGGGCCCTTGACGGCGATCTCGCCGGTCAGGCCCGGGCGGGTCATGTCGTTGCCGGCCTCGTCCACCAGCTTGATGTAGGTGCTGGGCAGGGGCACGCCGATGGTGCCCGAGAACTCCTTGGAGGTCACCGGATTGCAGCTGACCGTGGGGCTGGTTTCCGACAGGCCGTAGCCTTCGCAGATGGGGCAGCCGGTCTTTTGCAGCCACAGCTGGGCCACGGCGCTCTGCACGGCCATGCCGCCGCCCACCGAGACCTTGAGATGGGACCAGTCGACGGTGTTGAAGTCGGGATGGTTGGCCAGGCCGTTGAACAGCGTGTTCACGGCCGGGAAGCTGTGGAAGCGGTGCCTGGACAGTTCCTTGAGCGTGGCCTTGAGGTCGCGCGGATTGGGGATGAGCACGCTTTTGCCGCCCGTGCGCATGGACAGCATCATGTTCACCGTGAAGGCGAAGATGTGATAGAGCGGCAGCGCGCAGATGCTGGTGGGCTGCTCGCCGGCCGGCACCTGTTTCATCACGGGCTCGTTCCAGGCCTCGGCCTGCAGCACGTTGGCAATGATGTTGCGGTGCAGCAGCACGGCGCCCTTGCTCACGCCCGTGGTGCCGCCCGTGTACTGCAGCAGCGCCATGTCGTCGGGATGGATGGCCGGCGCGGTAAAGGGCGCGCCGCGCCCCCTGGCCAGCGCGCGGTTGAAGCGCACGGCTCCGGGCAGCTCGAAGGGCGGCACCAGCTTCTTGACCGAGCGCACCACGTAGTTGACAAGCGCGCCCTTGAGCAGGCCCAGCTCGTCGCCCATGGCGCACAGCACGATGTGCTCGATGGCGCTGCCCTGCATGCCGTCCTGCAGCGTCCTGGCGAAGTTCTCGATGATGACGATGGCCTTGGCGCCCGAATCCTTGAGCTGGTGCTCCAGCTCGCGCGCCGTGTACAGCGGGTTGACGTTGACCACCACGAAGCCCGCGCGCAGCACGGCGGCCACGGCCACGGGGTACTGGGGCACGTTGGGCATCATCAGCGCCACGCGGTCGCCGCGCACCAGTCCCAGGCCCTGCAGATAGGCGGCAAACGCGCGGCTCTGGCGGTCGACCTGGCCATAGGTCAGCTCCTTGCCCATGAAGGAATAGGCCACGCGATCGGCGTACTTGTCGAAGGCCTCCTGCATCAAGGCCACCAGCGAAGGGTATTGCGACGGATCGATGTCGGCAGGCACACCTGCCGGATATGCGCCCAGCCATGGACGGTCACTCATGCTGCTTGTCTCCGGTTGCGAATCGCTCAATCCGCGCATTGTCATAAAAAGCACGATCGTTCGATACTGTACTAACCCTAGTATTACCCCCTAGTTGCCCAGGCGACAGCACCGCCTCGCAACAACTCCAGAACGCCGAAAGCCCGCAGGCTTGCGCCTGCGGGCTTTGTATGTTTTCGCTCTGCGACGCTTGCACTGCAAGCGCCTGCAGCTATCAAATCGTGATCAGTTCACGACTTGGGCCAGTTCGCCGGCGGCGTATTTCCTGGCCATCTGTTCGAGGCTGTAGCCCTTGATCTTGGCACCCTGGCCTTCGCAGCCGAATTCCAGGTAGCGGGCCTTGCAGACCTGCTTGGCGGCTTCGCGGGCGGGCTTGAGCCATTCGCGGGCATCGAACTTGTCGGGGTTCTCGGCCAGGAACTTGCGCACCGCGCCGGTCATGGCCAGGCGGATGTCGGTGTCGATGTTGATCTTGCGCACGCCGTACTTGATGGCTTCCTGGATTTCCTCCACGGGCACGCCGTAGGTTTCCTTCATCTTGCCGCCGTACTCGTTGATGATGGCCAGCAGTTCCTGGGGCACGGACGAGGAGCCGTGCATCACCAGGTGGGTGTTGGGGATGCGGGCATGGATTTCCTTGACGCGGCTGATGGCCAGGATGTCGCCCGTGGGCTTGCGCGAGAACTTGTAGGCGCCGTGGCTGGTGCCGATGGCGATCGCCAGCGCATCGAGCTGCGTGGCCTTGACGAACACGGCAGCCTCCTCGGGGTCGGTCAGCATCTGGCTGTGGTCCAGCTTGCCGGCCGCGCCGATGCCGTCTTCCTCGCCGGCATCGCCGGTTTCCAGGTTGCCCAGGCAGCCCAGTTCGCCTTCCACGGTGGCGCCGATCTTGTGGGCCATGGCCACGACCTTCTGCGTCACATCCACGTTGTAGTCGAAGGACGAGGGGGTCTTGCCGTCGCTCATCAGCGAGCCGTCCATCATCACGGAGCCGAAGCCCAGGTTCAGCGCGCCCTGGCACACTTCGGGCGTGGTGCCGTGGTCCTGATGCATGACCAGGGGGATGTGAGGGTACATCTCGGCGGCCGCCAGAATCAGGTGCTTGATGAAGGGCTCGCCGGCGTATTTGCGGGCGCCGGCGCTGGCCTGCAGGATCACCGGTGCGCCCACTTCGTCGGCTGCCGACATCACGGCCTGGACCTGCTCCAGGTTGTTGACGTTGAAAGCAGGAATGCCGTAGCTGTTTTCAGCGGCATGGTCGAGCATTTCGCGCATCGAGATAAGAGGCATGGTGGGTTCCGTCCAAAGTTGTGAGAGGCAACGCCCCTGGCGTTGTGTCGCTGCAGCGCCCTGCACGGCAGCGGCCCGGGGAAGGAAAGCGCCAGGGCCCTGACAGAGGCTTCTGGTAACCGCTTGGTAACTGCCGATTTTAACCGGCCGAAGGGATTTCCATGCGGTAACAGGTGGTGAAGCCCTGCGGGGCCGGCGCCGCGCCGAAGCTGCCACCATGGGCCTGCAGCACGCGGGCCACGATTTCATGGCCCAGGTGCAGGCTGTCCGCCGGCGGGGCCACGGGCGAGCCGCCCAGGCGGCGGCCATCGTCGCAGACCTGCATCCAGGCGCTGCCGTCGTCGCCCTGGCCGGCCTGCACCTCGACCTGGGTGCCGGGCGGCGTGTGCCGGATGGCGTTTTCCACCAGATTGCGCAGCGCCGACTCGAGCAGCACGGCATTACCACGGACCCACAAATGCTCCGGCGCGCCCACGGACAGGCTGTCGTCGCGCTGCCAGGCCGCCTGCGCCTGGGCGGCGGCCACTTCGCGCGCCACGCCGGCCCAGTCCACGGGCTGCAGCGGGCTGCCCTGCATGCTGCGCCCGGCGCGGGCCAGCGCCAGCAGCTGGTCCAGCACATGGCCGGCATGCAGCGCATCCTTGCCTATGCGCTGCAGCGCCTGGCGCAGGCCGTCGGTCCCGGCCTCTGCTTGCGCCCGGCCGTCCTGCGCGGACGCCAGTGCCTGGGCCTGCAGCACGATGGAGGCCAGCGGCGTACGCAGTTCGTGCGCCACCTCGTTGGCCAGATTGCGTTCGCGCTCCAGTGCCTCCTGCTGCCGGTCCAGCAGCGTGTTGATGGAATGGACCATGGGATCGAGCTCGCGCAGCACATGTTTTTCGGACAGGCGCTGGTCCTGCGACAGGTCCAGCTGCGCCACCGCATGCGACAGGGTGGTGACCGGACGCAGGCCGCGGCGGATGGCGATGCCCAGCGCGATCACGATGGCCGGCAGCAGCCAGAAGCCCGGCGTGACCATCTGCAGGGCGATATCGTCGGCTAGGCTGTCGCGCTCGTCCAGCGCCACCATCACGGTGACCTTGGCGGTCCCCTCCTTGTTCCACTGGGTGAAGCTGCGCCATGCGCTTTGCGGGGCCAGCTTGAGCGTGGCAAAGCCCTGCTCGACATCGAACTGCGGCAGCGGCGCATTGCCGGTGCGCGAGATCAGCTCGCCCTTGGCGTTCCACAGCGTCACGCTCAGGGATTCCTGGTAGTCATGCGCGCGCAGCCAGGGCGGTGCCTGCACCGGCGTGGTCTCGTCGCGGGCCACATCGCCATGGATGTCCCAGTTCAGCACCAGGGCCGCGACACTGGCCAGGTGGCCGTCGGTCAGCTCGTCCGCCTCCTGCACGCCGGTCTGGTAGCCCCAGACGACAAAGCTGCCCCAGACCAGCGCCATGGTGCCCAGCATCCAGGCCAGCAGGTGCAGGAACAGGGAGGGCCGGCGCGGCGCGGCGCGGGCGGCATCCGGCGGGCTGGCGGGCTTCATGCCGGCTCCAGCGGCAGGAAATAGCCCACGCCGCGCATGGTGACGATGCTGCGCTGGCCCAGCTTCTTGCGCAGATGGTGCACATAGACCTCCACGGCATTGCTTTCCACCGCATCGCCCCAGTTGTACAGATGCTCCTCGATCTGCTGGCGCGAAAGCACGCGGCCGCGGGCCTGAACCAGGGCCCATAGCACCGCGAATTCGCGCGGCGAAGTCTC
The DNA here is from genome assembly GCF_040187735.1 of Comamonas sp. w2-DMI. Lineage (NCBI taxonomy): Bacteria > Pseudomonadati > Pseudomonadota > Betaproteobacteria > Burkholderiales > Comamonadaceae > Comamonas > Comamonas sp. w2-DMI. Next base: position 72,765 of record NZ_JBANEL010000015.1, read on the forward strand.
CACCAGCCGGCCGCCCTGGCGCACGGTGTGCGCGGCAGGGTCGATTTCGAGCGCGCCGTAATGGATCACCGGCGAGGCCTGGCCCGCGGCCCGGCGCATCATGGCGCGCAGGCGCGCCTCCAGCTCGTCCATGTCGAAGGGCTTGACCAGGTAATCGTCAGCGCCCAGGTTGAGGCCGGCCACGCGCTCATGGATCTGGTCGCGGGCCGTCAGGATCAGCACGGGCGTGGCCGGATCGGGCAGCGCGTCCAGCCCGGGCCGGGCGGAACCGGGCCGATGCCGCACCGCGCGCAGGCGGCGCACGATATCGCTGCCGTCCCCGTCGGGCAGGCCCAGGTCCAGCAGCACCGCATCGAAGCGCGCCGTGCCCAGCGCATGCCAGGCATCGGCCACGCTGGTGCAGATGTCCACCGCATAGCCGCGCTGCGTCAGATTGGCCCGCAGCCCGGCCGCGATGCCTTCGTTGTCTTCGACCACCAGTATTCGCATCCCCGCATTGTCCACACAGAAGACGGCCTTGCCCGCACCGCCTGCAATACGCCTGTCAAACAAAAGCCCCAGCATGGGCCACCACCGTTTGCCGGAAGCTGCCCGCGATGCTTTTCTTCGACCCACCCGTCTATGCGCTGCTCAATGCCGATGCGCAGACCTGGCCTGCCAGCATCGAGGCCGCGCGCCTGGCTTCGGCCTGGCTGCCGGGCCTGGCCGGCGGCGCGATGGCACTGGCCCTGTGGCGCGGAACGCCGGCGCTGCGGCGCACGCTGGCGCTGCTGTTGCTGTCCATGGCGGCTGCCTGGTGCGTTGCGCGCCTGATGCGCTGGGGCTGGCCCGTGCCGCGCCCCGCGCAGCTGGACATGGGCATGCAGTGGATAGGGCACGGCACGCGGGCCGGCTTTCCCAGCATGCATGCCTGCGGCGCCTTTGCACTGGCCCAGGCCCTCAGCCTGGGCTGCACCCGCCACCGCCGCATCCTGGTGTGGCTGGCCTGGGGCGCCGCGCTGCTGGTTGCCTGGAGCCGCGTGCACCTGGGCGTGCATTTCCCCTCGGACGTGCTCGGCGGCGCCATTGTCGGCATCTGCTGCGCCCGGGCTGTCTGGGGCCTGCATTACCGGCTGCGCGGCTTTTCCCTGGGGCCCGCCTAGCGCCCCGCACCTGCTTCTGGCGCACGCAATCAGGGGTTTTGCCGAGACGACCTTAAGCCGGCATTAAGACTGGCTTTCTAAGGTGCCCGGCATGACCGAGCCCTCATTGACCCTTTTTTCAGCCAGGCAGAACGCGCTGGCTACCCCGCGCCAGCTGCTGGGCTGGACGCTGATCGCTCTGGCCTGCCTGATCGCCTGGGACATGAGCGGGCTGGACCTGCCCATGGCGCGCTGGTTCGGCGACGGCCAGGGCTTTGCGCTGCGTTCGACCTGGTTCATGGTCCACGTGGCCCACGAGGGCGCACGTGCGCTGGCCTGGCTCATCGTCCTGGGGCTGGCGCTGAGCATCTGGTGGCCCATGGGCGCGCTGCGCCGCGTGGCCTATGAGCGGCGCGTGCAGCTCGTGGTGTCGGCACTGCTGGCGCTGCTGGTGATGGCGGTTCTCAAGCGCACCAGCACGACCAGCTGCCCGTGGGATCTGGCCGAGTTCGGCGGCGTGGCCCATTACGTTTCGCACTGGGCGCTGGGCGTAACCGACGGCGGCGGCGGCCACTGCTTTCCCGCAGGCCACGCCTCCGCAGGCTTTGCCTTCCTGGGTGTGTATTTCGCGCTGCGCCGCGCCCTGCCCCACACGGCCCGGCTGTGCCTGGCCGGCGCACTGGCCGCAGGCTTCGCACTGGGCCTGGCCCAGCAGATGCGCGGTGCCCACTTCATGAGCCACACCCTGTGGACGGCCTGGCTGTGCTGGACGGCCAGCTGGATCTGCGATCTGGCGACCACTCGCTACATGGCGCAGCGCGAGACACAGGAGAGCACGCTGCCGACCGCCCCTCTGTTCGCATCGGAATAAACGGCCTGCACGCTGTCTGCAGTCTTCGATCCACCCGGGCCTTCTGCGCCGAAAGCACCCGACCATGCTGCGTTTCGACCCCTATCTCTTCCATCTGCTCAACGCTGGCACCCACACCCCGCTGTGGGTGGTCGAGAGTGCGCGCTTTGCCTCGGCCTGGCTGCCGGGCCTGTGCGGGCTGCCCGTGATCGCCGGCATGCTGGCCATGGGCAAGGGCTGGCGCCGCAGCCTGCAGCTGGCATTGCTGTCCATGGGCTTTGCCTGGGTGGCCTGCCGCCTGATCCGCTGGGGCTTTCCCATGCCGCGCCCGGCACAGCTGGGCCTGGGGCTGCAATGGATACACCACGGCGCCAGCGCCAGCTTTCCCAGCATGCATGCGGCCGGCGCCTTTGCGCTGGCGCAGAGCGTTCAGCTGGGCGTGACGCGCCACAAGGCCTGGCTGCCGCCGCTGACCTGGCTGCTGGCCTGCTCCGTGGCCCTGAGCCGCATCGTCCTGGGCGTGCACTTTCCTTCGGACGTTTTGGTCGGTGCCGTCGTCGGCAGCGCCGCTGCCTTGTGCGTCTGGCATGCGGCGCTGTGGATCGAAAGGCGCCGCCATGCCCTGCGGCGCAAGACCCCTGCGCCCGCGCCGATGACCGCTCCGGTGCCGCTGCCCGCGGCAGCCATCGCTGCGGCGCCCGCCGCCCCCCATACCGCCGAATAGCCGCATGGCGCCTTGCGGCGCCCGGCCGGCTGGCGGCAAGCCGATCAGTCCACGCGGCAGATCTTGAGCATGTTGGTGCCGCCGGGCTGGCCCATGGGCTCGCCGCAGGTGATGGCGTACACGTCGCCGCTTTGCACGATGTTGCGCGACAGCAGGTGCATCTTGGCCTGGTCCAGGGCCGTATCGCGGTCCGCGCTGGTATCCATGAGCAGCGGGCTCACGTTGCGGTACAGCGCCATCCTGCGCTGGGTGGACAGGCGCGGGGTCAGCGCGTAGATCGGGATGTGGATGCGGTGGCGGCTCATCCACAGGGCCGTGGAGCCGGAGTCGGTCAGCGCCACGATGGCCTTGGCGCCCAGGTGGTGGGCCGTGAACAGGGCGCCGATGGCAATCGCCTGGTCGGTGCGCTTGAACGGGCTGTTGGTGAAGTCGGCATCCTTGACGCGGTCCTCGGCAGCTTCGGCAGCCGCGCACACGGCAGCCATTTCGCGCACGGTCTCCAGCGGGTACTTGCCGGCGGCGGTCTCGGCGCTGAGCATCACGGCGTCGGTGCCGTCGAGCACGGCGTTGGCCACATCGCTGACCTCGGCGCGCGTGGGCACGGGGTTGGTGATCATGCTTTCCATCATCTGGGTCGCGGTGATCACCACCTTGTCCATGTCGCGCGCCATGCGGATCATCTTCTTTTGCAGCGCGGGCACGGCCGCATTGCCCACTTCCACGGCCAGGTCGCCGCGGGCGACCATGATGCCGTCGGACACCTTGAGGATTTCCTCCAGGCGCGGAATGGCTTCGGCGCGCTCGATCTTGGCGATCAGGCCGGGCTTGTGGCCGTACTGGGCCGCAGCCACGTTGCACAGCTGGCGGGCCATTTCCATGTCGGTGGCGTTCTTGGGGAAGCTCACGGCCACGTAGTCGGCCTGGAAGGACATCGCGGTCTTGATGTCCTCCATGTCCTTGGCCGTCAGCGCCGGCGCCGTCAGGCCGCCGCCCTGCTTGTTGATGCCCTTGTTGTTGGACAGTTCGCCGCCGAGCTTGACCACGGTGTGCACGGCCTCGCCGCGCACGGCTTCCACGGTCAGCACGATCAGGCCGTCGTTGAGCAGCAGCACGTCGCCGGCCTTCACGTCGCGCGGCAGTTCCTTGTAGTCCAGGCCCACGCCATTGATGTCGCCGGGCTCGGTGCGCGAGGCGTCGAGCACGAAGCGCGCGCCGGGCTCGAGCATGACCTTGCCTTCGGCGAACTTGCCCACGCGGATCTTGGGACCCTGCAAGTCGGCCATGATGGCCACTTCTCGGCCCGCGCGCTGGGCGGCGGCGCGCACCATGGTGGCGCGGTCGATATGGTCCTGCGCCTTGCCGTGGCTGAAGTTCAGGCGCACGACGTTCACGCCTTCGCGCACCATCTGCTCGAGCAGATGCGGGTCACTCGACGCCGGACCCAGTGTGGCAACGATCTTGGTAGCACGACGAACTTGCATGGAATGTCTCTCTAGCGGGGATGAATGTAATTGGGTTTCAATTCTTGCATGGAAGCGGTTACATGGGAGCATCATCGCTGCGCCCGCCACACCCGGTACGGCCTGGAAACCCGGTCCGAAATCGAAGTATTTCAGGAGCACCTGCCGCTTGCCCCTGCTTCGATTCGAATTGAAACACCCTTGATTTCAATAAGAATCAAGCGTCGGCAGCTCCCGAAACAGGAGCATACGAGGAACATTCGCGCCCTGCGCGGGCCGCGCCGCGCCCGGGCGCCGTCCGGGCGTTGAAAGTGTTTTAACACCCGGGGTTCCAATGCCGGCGGGCGCCTTCAGACCAGGCCGTGCGACAGCAGATAGGCCACCACATGGGCCAGCATGGCCGACTCCAGCCCGTAGCGCCAGTACAGAAAGCCCGCCATGGCGCCGAACACGATCTCGCACAGCAGCAGCTGCAGCACCACGGCATGCGGCATGGTGCCCACCAGCGACCAGGCCATGGCGATGGGCACCGTGCCCAGCACCACGGCCGTGATGCCCACGGCCCAGCACCCCAGGCGCCAGCTGGGCCGCTGCGTGGTGCGGCCGAACAGCCGCCACAGCACCCACATCACCAGCGACAGGCCGCCAAAGCGCAGCAGCAGCTCCTCGGTGACCGCGCCGTAGAGCAGCTTGGGCAGCAGCTCCATGCCATAGACGGGATCGACGACGGACAGGCTCTCGGGCCAGACCACGGCCAGCGTCACCAGCCAGGCCGCGCCCACCACGCCGCCCGCAATGCCGGGCAGGCTCAGGAAACGGATGGCGCGCCAGGGCGACTTGCCCGTCATCCAGGCCGTGAGCAGCGGCGCGCCCAGGCAGGCGCTCTGCCCCAGGCGCAGGCCCACCAGCACGGACATGGCCGTCAGCAGCGACAGCAGCAGCACGACCACCAGCCGCCAGGAGGCCAGCGAGCGATGCCAGTCCAGGAACACCAGCCACTGCGGCACCACGTTCCAGGCCAGCGCCACCACGCCGGGCAGGCCGAGCAGCCACAGCACCAGCGCCATGCGCCAGTCCAGCGGCGGTGCGACGGGGCTTTCGATGACGGAGGCCTGGGGGGCTGCGGACATGGCGGCAAAAGTCGGTCAGTGGAAAACGGAAGGGCCCGCCGGCACGGGCACCCGGACGGCGGCGCAGTACACGCGCAGGCGGCGGCTGGCGGCGAAGGGGTGCATGCGCAGGCTGCCGGGCATGCGTGCGCTCAGTCGCGCATCAGCGCCTCGATCTCGTCGGCCTGCACCGGCACGCCGCGCGTGATGAGCTCGCATCCGGTTTCGGTCACCACCGCATCGTCCTCGATGCGGATGCCGATATTGTGGAACGCCTCGGGCACGCCGGGCGCCGGGCGCACATAAAGACCGGGCTCGATGGTCGTGACCATGCCGGGGCGCAGGATGCGGCTGGGGCGGTTGGCAATGGTCTCGCCCGAGATCGGGTCCTTGCGCTCGCTCACCACGCCCAGCTCGGTGGGCTCCACATAGCTGCCGCAGTCGTGCACGTCCATGCCCAGCCAGTGGCCGGTGCGGTGCATGTAGAACTGGAAGTAGGCGCGCGATGCGATCACGTCCTCTGCCGTGCCGTACTTGGCCTTGTCCAGCAGGCCCAGGTCCAGCAGGCCCTGGGCCAGCACGGCCACCGTGGCCTCGTGCGGATCGTTGAAGCGGTTGCCGGCCTTGGTCACCGCGATCGCGGCCTCCTGGCTCGCATGCACCAGGTCGTAGAGCGCGCGCTGCGGGCCGGTGAAGCGGCCGTTGGCCGGGAAGGTGCGCGTGATGTCGCTCGCATAGCCGTCGAGTTCGCAGCCCGCGTCGATCAGCACCAGCTCGCCCGCGCGCACGGGCGCCTTGTCGGCCTGGTAGTGCAGCACGCAGGCATTCGCGCCCGCGGCCACGATGGAGCCATAGGCCACGTACTGCGAGCCGTGCTGGCGGAACTCGTGCAGCAGCTCGGCGTCCAGGTGGTATTCGCGCACCTCCTGGCCCGCGCGCAGCATGCGGGCCGAGCGCTGCATGGCGCGCACATGGGCGCCCGCGCTGATCTGGGCCGCACGGCGCATGATGGCCAGCTCGTGCGCGTCCTTGACCAGGCGCATCTCGTCGAGCAGCGCGCACACATCGCCCTGCTGGGTGGGGCACAGCACGCCGAAGCGCGAACGCGCGCGCACCTGGCCCAGCCAGCCTTCCACCTGCTCGGCCAGTCCCCGGTGCGTGGCGAACGGGAACCACACGCGCTCGCGGTTTTCCAGCAGGCGCGGCAGGCGGGCATCGAGCTCGTCCGACGAATACGCCACGTCCACGCCCAGCGTGGCCCGGGCGGCCTCGGGGCCCAGGCGGATGCCGGTCCAGATCTCGCGCTCCAGGTCCTTGGGCTGGCAGAACAGCGTGCTGTGGCCGTCGCTGGTGATCACCAGGCAGGCGTTGGGCTCGGAAAAGCCGGTGAGGTAGTAGAAGTAGCTGTCATGGCGGTACAGATACTCGGTATCGCGGTTGCGCAGATGCTCGGGCGCGGTCGGAATGATGGCGACACCGCCGTCGCCCAACTGGGCGGCCAAGCGTGCGCGGCGTTGGGCGTAATGAGAAGTCATCGGAATATCGTACTGCTGGATGGAAGTGTGCATATGGCGGGTGGCTGACGGTGTCGCCGGCCGCTCAAACCTCGGCCGTGTTGAGCTGCGCCAGTCTTTCTGGCGTGCCCACATCGGTCCAGCGGCCCGTGTAGAGCGCCGCGCTCACGCGCTGCGCGGCCATGGCGCGGCGCAGCAGCGGCGCCAGCGGCGCGCGCAGGCCTTCGGGGTTGCCGGCGGGAATCTCGCACCAGGGCCGGGCAAACAGCTCGGCCTTCAGCAGCGCAATGGTGCTGTAGGTGTAGCGCGGCCGGCCGTCGCCCTCGGGCAGGTCCAGCGCCAGGCCCTGCTCGCTCAAGCCGAAGTCGCCGCGCGGGTTGTGGGCGGGGTTGGGCACCAGCCACAGATGGGCCAGCTTGTCGCCGGTCGCAAAGGCCCGGGCCGCCGCCGCGGGAAAGTCGAAATCCGGCGCATACACATCGCCGGCGGCCAGCCAGAAGACCTCGCCCAGCTGCGGCAGCGCGCGCGCAATGCCGCCGGCGGTCTCGAAGGCCTGGGCCGGCTCGGCCGAATAGGCCAGCGACAGCCGTCCCGCATCGCCATCGGCCGTGAACGTTTGGCCGAAATACGCGGGAATCTGCTCGCCCAGCCAGCCCGTATTGACGACCGCGCGCGGCACGCCGGCCGCGGCCAGGGCCTGCAGATGGTGCTGCAGCAGGGGGATGCCCTGCACCTTGAGCAGCGGCTTGGGCGTGGCATCGGTCAGCGGCCGCATGCGCTCGCCGCGACCTGCGGCCAGCAGCATGGCCGGCGGCTGAAAGTCTGAAGGGAGAGAGATCGTCATCGTGACAGCACTTTAGTGCATTGACCCGCAGCCCGCCTGCGAAAAGCCGCCCTCAATTAAAATGATGGGCTTACCCTGATTACCCTCCTTTACGGAACGCCCTGATGGCCAACACTCAACAAATGGCGAATGCAATCCGCGCACTCGCAATGGACGCCGTTCAACAAGCCAATTCCGGTCACCCCGGTGCGCCCATGGGCATGGCCGACATGGCCGTTGCGTTGTGGAGCCGCCACCTTCAGCACAACCCCGTGAATCCCCACTGGGCCAACCGCGACCGTTTCATCCTGTCCAACGGCCACGGCTCCATGCTGATCTATGCGCTGCTGCACCTGACAGGCTACGACCTGCCGCTGGACGAACTGAAGAACTTCCGCCAGCTGCACAGCAAGACCGCCGGCCACCCCGAAGTGGGCATCACGCCCGGCGTGGAAACCACCACCGGCCCGCTGGGCCAGGGCATCACCAACGCCGTGGGCTTCGCGCTGGCCGAGAAGCTGCTGGCCGCCGAGTTCAACAAGGACAAGCACGAGATCGTCGACCACCACACCTATGTGTTCCTGGGCGACGGCTGCCTGATGGAAGGCATCAGTCACGAAGCCTGCGCGCTGGCCGGCGCCTGGAAGCTCAACAAGCTGATCGCGCTGTACGACGACAACGGCATCTCCATCGACGGCAAGGTCGCGCCCTGGTTCATCGACAACACGCCGGCCCGCTTCGAGGCCTACGGCTGGAACGTGATCCGCGATGTCGACGGCCATGACGTGGGCGCCGTGGACGCTGCCATCGCCGCCGCCAAGAAGAGCGCCGACAAGCCCACGCTGATCTGCTGCAAGACCCATATCGGCAAGGGCTCGCCCAACCGCCAGGACACGGCCAAGGCCCACGGCGAACCCCTGGGGCTGGACGAGATCACGCTGACGCGCGAAGCGCTGGGCTGGACCTACGGCCCCTTCGAGATCCCTGCCGATGTCTACACCGACTGGGACGCCAAGGCCCCGGGCGCCAAGGCCGAAGCGGCCTGGAACGACAAGTTCGTGGCCTACGAGAAGGCCTTCCCCGAGCTGGCCGCCGAGTTCAAGCGCCGCATGGCCGGCGACCTGCCCGCCAACTTCGGCGAGATCGCCGCCAAGATCGCTTCCGACGCGCATGACGCCGGCGCCACCGTGGCCAGCCGCAAGGCCAGCCAGCTGGCCCTGGAAGGCCTGACGGCCGCGCTGCCCGAGCTGCTGGGCGGCTCGGCCGACCTGACCGGCTCCAACCTGACCAACACCAAGTCCACTCCCGCGCTGCGCATGGACGACAAGGGCGCGGTGGTCAAGACCGAGGACGGCCAGATCGGCCGCCACATCAACTACGGCGTGCGCGAGTTCGGCATGGCCGCCATCATGAACGGCATTGCGCTGCATGGCGGCTTCATTCCCTACGGCGGCACCTTCCTGACCTTCTCCGACTACAGCCGCAACGCCATCCGCATGGCCGCGCTGATGAAGCAGCGCGTGATCCATGTGTTCACGCACGACTCCATCGGCCTGGGCGAGGACGGCCCCACCCACCAGTCCATCGAGCATGCCGCCAGCCTGCGCCTGATCCCCGGCCTGGACGTATGGCGCCCGGCCGACACGACCGAGACCGCCGTGGCCTGGACCGTGGCCCTGAGCCACAAGAACAAGCCCACTGCCATGCTGCTGTCGCGCCAGAACCTGGCCTACTCGCCCAAGAGCGAGGACGCGCTGGACGACATCGCCTGCGGCGCCTATGTGCTGTCCGAGCCCAAGGATGTCGGCCTCAAGAAGAAGGCCCAGGCCGTGATCATCGCCACCGGCTCCGAAGTGCAGCTGGCCCTGGCCGCGCAAAGGCTGCTGGCCGAACGCAAGATCGCCGTGCGCGTGGTCTCCATGCCCAGCACCACGACCTTCGACCAGCAGGACGTGAAGTACAAGAAGGCCGTGCTGCCCGCCGGCCTGCCGCGCGTGGCCGTGGAAATGGGCGTGACCGACTTCTGGTGGAAGTACGGCTGCGCCGCCGTGGTGGGCATCGACTCCTACGGCGAATCGGCGCCGGCCGGCGTGCTGTTCAAGCACTTCGGCTTCACCGCCGAGAACGTGGCCGACACCGTGCAGGTCGCCCTGCAGAACGCCGGCAAGTAAAACAAAGGGGCCTTGTGCCCCTTTTTGCTCATTTTCTGGCGCAAAGACGAGCTTTGTCACATCTTCGCCAGCCGGACCCGGCCTGACGGCAGACAGTCCGGGCACAATCCGCCCCAGTTTCGTTTTTTCACCATCCAACCATCCAAGAGGCAACTATGACGATCAAGGTAGGCATCAACGGCTTCGGCCGCATCGGCCGCAATGTGCTGCGCTCCGCCGTGCAGAACTTCTCGGACATCGAAATCGTGGGCATCAACGACCTGCTCGAGCCCGATTACCTGGCTTACATGCTCAAGTACGACAGCGTGCACGGCCGCTTTGAAGGCACCGTGGCCGTCGAAGGCAACACCCTGATCGTCAACGGCAAGAAGATCCGCCTGACCCAGGAGCGCGACCCCGCCGCCCTGAAATGGAACGAAGTCGGCGCCGAAGTGGTGATCGAGTCCACCGGCCTGTTCCTGACCGACGAAACCGCCCGCAAGCACATCGCCGCCGGCGCCAAGAAGGTCATCATGTCGGCTCCTTCCAAGGACGCGACCCCCATGTTCGTGTTCGGCGTGAACGACAAGACCTATGCCGGCCAGGACGTGATCTCCAACGCTTCGTGCACCACCAACTGCCTGGCTCCCGTGGCCAAGGTGCTCAACGACAAGTGGGGCATCAAGCGCGGCCTGATGACCACCGTGCACGCCGCCACCGCCACGCAAAAGACCGTGGACGGCCCTTCCAACAAGGACTGGCGCGGCGGCCGCGGCATCCTGGAAAACATCATCCCCTCCAGCACCGGCGCCGCCAAGGCCGTGGGCGTGGTGATCCCCGAGCTGAACAAGAAGCTGACCGGCATGTCCTTCCGCGTGCCCACGTCCGACGTGTCCGTGGTCGACCTGACCGTGGAACTGAACAGCGAAGCCACCTACGAGGAAATCTGCGCCGAGATGAAGGCCCAGTCCGAAGGCGCGCTCAAGGGCGTGCTCGGCTATACCGAGGACAAGGTGGTGGCCACCGACTTCCGCGGCGAAACCTGCACCTCCGTGTTCGACGCCGAAGCCGGCATCGCCCTGGACAAGACCTTCGTCAAGGTCGTGTCCTGGTACGACAACGAGTGGGGCTACTCCAACAAGTGCCTGGAAATGGTGCGCGTGGTGGCCGCCAAGTAAGCCGGCACGGCTTGCAGCCAGACAGGGCTGCAGCGCTTGCCCGGCAAGCGCCAGCAGCTATCGAAAAGCCAGCAGCGGCAGCGTTGCTGGCTTTTTTGTTGGCGCCCTGCCAGGGCTTCGTGCGGGAGGCTGCATTACATTCGGCAGCAATTGACCGAGCGCCGCAACCGCCCCGCCCATGTTCCTCGCCATTCCTCTTGAAAACAAGCCGTCGTGGAGTTCGCCCCCCTGGATGACGGTGCTGCTCATCGTCATCAACTGCGTGATCTTCTGGGGCTGGCAGGCCCCCGAAGAAGCCGCCGTGGAGCGTGCCGGCCAGCAGTACGCCCGGACGGCGCTGCCCGCCATCGAGCTGCCGCTGTTCCTGGCCCATCTCAAGGAGCAGGCCGCCCAGGGCAGTGCCCGCCATGAACGCAACAGTGAGCGCAACACCGTGCAGGCCGCCGAGGCCCTGTACCGGCACAAGGCCTACGCCCAGCTTTATGCGCTGATGTGGCAGGAGAAGAAATTCCGCCAGCGGCTGCTGCAAGGCCAGGCCATCGGCCCCAGCCATCCGCTCCATGCGCAGTGGCAGGAGGCCCGCGCCGCCTTTGCGCGCCAGGAACCGCCAGCACCGCACGGCGGCTTCACCGAACGCTGGTCCATGAGCTATGAGCCCGGCGCCGGCTGGCAGCCGCTGCAGGCTTTCACCTCCACCTTCCTGCACGGCAGCACCGGCCACCTGCTGGGCAACATGGCGTTTCTGTTCCTGTTCGGCTTCACGCTCGAGATCGCGCTGGGTGCCTTCACCTATTTAGCTTTCTATGTGCTGGGCGGCATCGGCGCCTCGCTGTTCGCGCTGCTGTTCTATGCGGGCATGGGCGGGTACGGCCTGGGTGCGTCGGGCGCCATCTCGGCCCTGATGGCCATGTATGCGGTGATGTACCGCATGCGGCGCATCCGCTTCTTCTACATGCTGCTGTTCTACTTCAACTACGCCACCTGGCCTGCGCTGGTCATGCTGCCGGTCTGGATGGGCGTGGAGCTGCTGCAGCACCTTATGGGCGGCAAGCAGGTGGCCTATATGGCCCACTTCGGCGGGCTGCTGACCGGAGCCGTGCTGATGTGGATCTATATGCGCCTGCAGGCCGTGGAGGCGCCGGTCGACGCAAGAGAACGGGCCAAGGCGGCCGCCAGGCCGCTGGCCGACGCCGTGGCCCGCGCCCAGCGCTACACCGATGCGCTGGAATTCGATCGCGCGGCCCCGGCCTGGCGCGAAGCCGCGCGCCTCGCGCCCTCGGATCCGGACATCCTGCGTGCCTGGTTCGAAAGCGCGCGGCACCATCCGGGCAGCGAGGATTTCCATGCCGCGGCACGGCGGATCTTCAAGCTGCCGGGCGCCACGGATGCAGAACGCCAGCTGCAGCTGGCCAGCTACCGCAGCTACCGCCAGCGCGCCCAGCCCGCCATGCGCGTGAGCGCGGACACCATGCACGGGCTGGTGCGCAGCTTCGTGCGCGCAGGCGCCCTGCCCGAGGCGGAAACACTGTGCCAGTCGCTGCGCCGGGCGGCAGACCATCCGCAGTGGCCGGCCACGCTGCTGCTGCTGGTCAACGGCCTGGCCCAGGCGGGGCGCATCCAGGAGGCCAGGGCCTGGCTGCCCACGCTGCAGCAGCTGGCGCCTCGGGACGCCGTGACACAGTGGCTGGCCCGGCAGGGCTAGCAGAACGGGCCGGGCGAAGGGCGGTCAGGACTTGGCGCCCAGCATTTCCAGTTCGTCGCGCAGCACCCATTCCACTTCCCGGGTCGCCGCATGCTCGGGAAAGCGCTGCTTCATGCGCATGTAGACGTGCACCCCCTGCATGGGCTGCTCCAGCCCCTGCTTGTAGGCCCGCACCACCAGCTCCAGCATGGGGGGAATCAGGCTGCTGCCGGCAAAGCGCTTTTCAAACTCCCTGGCCAGGAGCAGCACATATTTGGGCTTGCCGGCCTTCCATGCCTGCTGCGCCAGGTCGTAGCTGGCCTGTGCCGAATCGAGCCGGAAATCCGGCTTGCGCTTGGCGCAGCTCACCCAGGCCTCCAAGGCCTCGCCGGCGCACTGGCGGGCGATCAGCATGGGAATGAAGCGCTGGCCCAGCTCGGCCAGCGCATCCACGCGTTCGGTCAGCTTGAGCACCCGGAAATAGCGGCGGTGGTCAGGCAGGCTTTCATAGTCCTCGCGCTGCCATGCGCGCGCCTGGTTCACGGCCTCGTCCATGCTGTTGTCCTGCACCAGCCGCGCCACCACGGCATCGCGGCGCCTGGCCTCCTGCACCACGGGATCGACCTGCACCGTCGACGGACCGTCGGGGGCCTGCACGGGATCGATATCGAGCGCCGCATGGTGCTGGTACATGACATAGCCGATCATGGCCGCCATCACCCAGGTGAAATAGATCACCACGAAGCTCACCAGCGGCAGCACCAGCACGGGAGCCGCCACCTTGAGCAGCATCACCATGACCATGGGCGAGCCCTGCTGCAGCAGGAACAGGAAAAAGCACAGCAGCAGATACGACTTGCCGATACCGAAAATCGTGGCCAGCAGCTCAAAAGGATTGGCCGCCGAGCGCAGGCTGTGGGTATTGATCAGCACGATCCAGACGGCCGGGACCAGAAACGCCACCACCAGATTGGCCACCACGCCCAGCGTCATGCTCTGGCGGGCCAGCAGGCCGACAAAAATGCCGAAGAAAAACAGCACGCCAAAGAATTTCCAGGGCAGCCATTTCCAGGCCTCATCGACATGGCTGGCACGAAAATCCGAGCTATGGGTAATTCCGCGCGAAGCCAGGGCCGCCACCTTGAATGCATACCGGCTGACCGCCAGCGTCAGGCCCAGACCCACGGCAAATATCCCGATCAGGCCGAACATCAGGCCGTAGCTGCATACCGACAGGACCAGGGCATAAAACAGCGGCTCGGCCTGCAGCGGGAAAAGGAAAAAGCTGTTGAGTTTCTGCCAGAACGGCGCAATCTTCCACTCGGAAGCATTCGCGTCATGGCGAGTGCCGCGTACTGAATTCAATGCCCTTACTCCCCATGTCTTTTGTATTGGCCCGCATCGATGCCGAGCTGCGGGATTGGTTTTCAATCAGGGCCTGATTTCAAGACATCCCCTGTGCAGACATTCTGGATCAGAAATCGATATCGGCCGATCAACACCGGATCGGCCTCCGGAATCGACGGCTCCATTGCGCAGCAGCCACACAGCCCTCACACTGCAGCTTCGCTCTACGTTTTTTGCTGCCATGGCCGTACACGCCTCGACCACCACCACGCTCATCGTGCTGCTGCCCTTGCTGGCATGGCGGCTGCGCGCGCGCTACAAGCGCCTGATCGGACGCCAGCGCACCAGCAAGTACCGGCCGTGGATCGGCATGGGCATTTACGCGGTGCTGCTGGGCCTCACCGGCTGGGCCGCCTGGGGCCAGTGGCATGCGCTGCAGACCCTGGCCGGCGGCCTGTGCGCCGGCGGCCTGCTGTCGCGCTGGGCCTGGCGGCAGACCCGGCTGGAGCCCACTGCCCAAGGCCTGTACTACACGCCCCACACCCATCTGGGCGTGGCCCTGCTGCTGCTGTTTGCCGCGCGCATTGCCTGGCGCATCGTGGAGATCGTCTGGCTGCTGCCCGAATCGCAGGCCGGCTTCCACGCCTTTGTGGCCAGCCCGCTGACCATGGCGGTGTTCGGCCTCATGGCCGGGCACAACATGGGCTATGCCATGGCCCTGTTCCTCTGGCGCCGGCGCGTGCTGGCCGCCAAGCGCGCCCGCGAGGCGGTGGCCACCGCTGCGGGCACGGATGCGCCAGGCAGCGTAGAGTGACGGCATTCTTTGTCGAGGAGCTTTTGCAGATGACCCACAGCGCCCGTGCCCAGAGCGGCAATACCCCGTACCGCGTCACGCTGACCGACCCCCAAGGCCATGTCTGGTATGCCGACGAACCCCTGGACAAGGGGGGCGCCGACACCGCACCGGGCCCGCTGCAGATCGTTCTCTCGGCGCTGGCCGCCTGCACCACGGTCACGCTGCAGATGTACGCGGCGCGCAAACAGTGGCCGCTGACCGGCGTGCAGGTCGACGTGCAGCTCAACCCGGACGGCGTGCCGGCTGCCGGCAACCAGATCACGCGGCACATCACGCTGCAGGGCGATCTCGATGACGAGCAGCGCCAGCGCCTGCTGCAGGTCGCCCAGGCCTGCCCGGTGCACAAGCTGCTCGAAGGACCGGTGCAGATCCCCACCACGCTGGACTGAACGGCCTGCACCATGAAAAAAGCCCTGCATGGCAGGGCTTTTTTGAGTCAGCAGCAGCTCAGACCGTGACGTTGAGCGCGCCGACCTCCACGTAGTGCTCGAATTCGCGCTTGGCCAGATAGGCGGTCTCGGGCTGCTGGTCCACGGGGTTCACCCAGGACAGCACATAGCTGGCGATGGCCGTGTCCACCTTGAGCTCGGTGCCCGGGGGAATGCTCTCCAGCGGACCATCGCCGGAGCGGTGCTGGACCTCGCCCACCACGCGTGCCTGGAAATGTGCAGGGTATTGCTGGACCTCCACTGCAGACAGCTGGTTGCCGGGTTTGTTCTGTTCGCTCATTGATGATCCTCCTGCATTGTTGGGTTGTTGCGCGGCCTCACGGCCTTCGCCATCGAAGTTACCCGGCGCCGGCACAAGCCGCTGTCAGCCAACAGGCGTTATGGCCCGCTGCTTTGTAACCGCCTGCAAAACATGGCGTCCGCCCTGGCCCCGGGATGCCGACCGCCGGGCCGCAGCCGGGCGTGACGGCGCATTTTGCCGGTTGTTTGCCGCTGCGGGCGATTCCTTGCACACTGATGCCCTCCACCGTCAGGATTCGCATGACTACAGATTCCGCCCCCCTGCCCGCCGGCTCCCCGGTGCGCCTGCCCACCCGCATTGCCGACGTGGGCGGCATTCCCATCCACCGCGCCATTCCGCAGCGTGCGCTGCGCAAGGTCGGTGCCTGGTGCTTTCTCGACCATGCGGGCCCCGCCGAACCGCCGCCGCCGGGCATGCAGGTGGGCCCGCACCCGCACATCGGGCTGCAGACCTTCACCTGGATGATCGAGGGCGAGGTACTGCACCGCGACAGCCTGGGCAGCGAGCAGATCATCCGCCCCGGCCAGGTCAATCTGATGACGGCCGGCCACGGCATCGCGCATTCCGAGGAAAGCCAGACCGTCCATGTGCATGCCGCCCAGCTGTGGATCGCGCTGCCCGACAGCCACCGCCACATCCCGCCGCGCTTCCAGCACTATCCCGACCTGCCGCGGGCCCGCGTGGGCGACTTCGACGCGACCGTGCTGGCCGGCGAGGCGCTGGGCCATGCCTCGCCCGCGCAGGTGCATTCGCCGCTGATGGGCGTGGACCTGCATGCACATCCCGACCGTACCAGTCCCGCGCGGGCCCGCATGCCGCTGCGCCGGGATTTCGAGCATGCCGTCATGAGCCTTTCGGGCCACGTGGAGGTGGAGGGCCTGCACCTGCCCGAACAGGAGCTGATCTACCTGCCCGTCGGCACCGAGGCCGTGGACCTGCAATGCACGCCCGACAGCCGCCTGCTCGTCATCGGCGGCGAGCCCATGGACGAAGCCATCCTGCTGTGGTGGAACTTCGTGGCCCGCACCACCGAAGAAATGCAGCAGGCCCGCACGCAATGGGAAGCGGAAGCCGCCAGCAACGCTCCCATGATCGACGGCCAGCCGCGCCGCTTCGGCGTTCCCGTGGCCTCGCCCCTGCAGCCGCTGCATGCGCCCTCGCTGGAGGGCGTGGCGCTGCGCGCTTCCAGGTAGCCAAGGTCAGTCCGTCGGCGCTGATTATTTCGCACCAAATTGGTGCGAAATAAAGCAGAAAATTTGAAGAATTGACCGTAATTGAGCACCTTTGGACGCAATTGCAGTGCTTTTCCTTCCAATGCCGAGGCTGCCTGTTCGACACGCCAACGTTATGCACAGAACGTCTGGCCTCATGCGCATCCTGCTTACATAATGCGGCCCGACGCCCTGGCCACGGGAACGCGAGCACCGCTTTCCCGTCCGGGGCGTCGCCACGTCCGGCGCCGCCGCGCGTGGCTTCTTCCATTCTTGCTACAGAAAAAGCAGACCCATGCGCCAAGAACACGACTTCATCGGCATCAAAACCATCCCTCCCGACGCGTACTGGGGCGTCCATTCCGCACGCGCGGTGGAGAACTTCCCCATCACCGGCCACTCCGTGGCCCACATGCCCGAGCTGATCCGCGCCTTGGCCTTCGTGAAGAAGGCCGCCGCCCAGGCCAACCTGCAGCTGGGCGCCATCGATTCCACACAGGCCGGCGCCATCTCCCGCGCCTGCGACGACCTGATTGCCGGCCGGCTGCACGAGCAGTTCGTGGTCGACGTCATCCAGGGCGGCGCCGGCACTTCCACGAACATGAATGCCAACGAGGTGATCGCCAACCGTGCGCTGGAGCACCTGGGATTGCCCAAGGGCCGCTACGACGTGATCCACCCCAACGACCACGTCAACGCATCGCAAAGCACCAACGATGCCTATCCCACGGCCGTCAAGCTCGCCACCTATGCCGGCATCCAGAAGCTGCTGGCCGCCCTGGCCGCGCTGCGCGGCGCCTTCGACGCCAAGGCACGCGAATTCGCCTCCATCCTCAAGATCGGCCGCACACAACTACAAGACGCCGTGCCGATGACGCTGGGCCAGGAATTCGCCGCCTTCGCCGCCATGATTGCCGACGACGAAAAGCGCCTGCGCGAATCGGCCTACCTGATGACCGAAGTGAACATGGGCGGCACGGCCATCGGCACCGGCATCAACGCGCCCGTGGGCTATGCCGATGCCGTGGTGCAGGCACTGGCGCAGATTTCGGGCGTGCCCGTGGTCAAGGCCGGCGATCTGATCGCGGCCACCGGCGATACCGGCGCGTTCGCCGATATCTCGGGCATCCTCAAGCGCATCGCCGTCAAGCTGTCCAAGATCAGCAACGACCTGCGCCTGCTGTCCTCGGGCCCGCAGGCCGGCGTGGCCGACATCCGCCTGCCCGCGCGCCAGGCGGGCTCGTCCATCATGCCCGGCAAGGTCAACCCCGTGATTCCCGAGGTGATGAACCAGGTCTGCTTCGAGGTGATAGGCAACGACGCCGCGATCACCATGGCCGTGGAAGCCGGCCAGCTGCAGCTCAATGCCTTCGAGCCGCTGATGGCCTGGGCCCTGCACAAGAGCCTGAACCACCTGTGCAATGCCTGCACGACGCTGCAGCACAACTGCGTGGAAGGCATCGCGGCCAACACGGACCTGCTGGACGCGCGCATTGCCGAGTCCGTGACGCTGGTGACGGCGCTCAACCCGCTGATCGGCTACGAGAAGGCCGCCCGGATCGCCAAGACCGCGATTGCCAGCGGCAAGCGCATCGCCGTGGTGGCCGAGGAACTGGGCATCATGAGCGAGGGCGACATGGAGAAGCTGCTGGTGGCCGACAAGCTCACCCGGGCGGGCGCGCTGACCGCGGCCTGATGCCCGCGCCGCCAACAAGGCACGGCGCACAAAAAAGGCATGTTCTGCTGAACATGCCCCGGTCTTGCTGGCTGCCGGCGCTTGTCCCCACAGCGCCGGCCGCAAAAACGACTTGAATACTCAGGCCGTTGCCACGCCTTCGGCCGTGGGATCGTCCACGCCGCGCACGCTTTCTCGGCCGTTCTTGTCCTTGAGCTTGCCCAGATCGGTTTCCACCGCGCGCCGCAGCTTTTCGATGGCGGCATTGAACGCATCCTTGACCTTCTCGGCCTCGGCGTTGACCGCGATCGGCGGGCGGCCCGTGGCCCGGGTTTCCAGCACGCATCGCTTGCCGGGTCCGCCCGTGGTCTTGAGCGCATCCACTCCCGTGAGGAACACTTCCACACGCACTACATACTCCTTCAGGCGGGCCAACTTGGCATTGATTTCCTCCTGCGCCCACTGCGCCAAAGATTCGCCACCCTGGATGGAATCGTCGGCATGAACCTGTACTTGCATGCAAATCCTCCTAGTCACCAAATGCCGCAGTCGCTGCGGCGAGAGTTGTCGTGGCCGTCTCGAGAGCCGGCGAAACCATGGTAACGCCGGCTTCCGGGTCTGCCCAACAGGCCCTGTTATGCCGGTTGATGGCATGGGCTTTGGATCATTGTGACGCGCTCTTCCGGAGCCGAAAACCATTGCCGGGCAAATCCCGCGTAAACCCTGACGGAGCGCAAGAACAGGCCGGGGCGCTGCACTGCGGCAACCCGCGCGCGGATGGCTTCACATCTGTTTGCAATGGATGCGTCCTGTTTGCGAGCGGGCTCGCGCGGAGGGCGCACAGGCCCTAACATGGGCCCGAGCCTTGCCCGCAAAAGCAACAAAAGGAGCCTGCCCATGAGCCTGCCTGCCTCGCGCCGCCTCAAGATCGGCCTGTCGGCCTGCTTTTCCTACGCCGACCCGCAACGTCCGCTGTTCACCGGCAAGACTTTGCAATACGTGGAACAGTCGGTGCTGCACTGGGTGATGTCGGGCGGGGCCATGGTGGTCATGGTGCCCTGCCCCACGGGAGAGACGGCGCGCGGCGACGTGACCCTGGCCCACTATGCGGACTGGCTCGACGGCGTGGTCATGCACGGCGGCTCGGACGTGTGGCCCGGCCATTACGGCGAGCAGCCGCTGCGCCCCGAGTGGAAGGGCGACAAGGTGCGCGACCTCTACGACATGGCCGTGATCGAGGCCTTCTCCCAGGCCGGCAAGCCCATCTTCGGCATCTGCCGCGGCCTGCAGATCATCAACGTGGCCTTCGGCGGCACGCTCTACCAGGACATCCAGACCCAGGTAGCGGGGGCGCAGCAGCACCGCAACGCCACAGAGTACGACCGCCACTACCACGACATCGCCATCGAGCCCGGCAGCCGCCTGGCCACGCTCTACGGCGGGCTGCAGAGCGCGCGCGTCAACAGCATCCACCACCAGGGCATCAAGGAAGTGGCGCCCGAATTCAACATCGAGGCCTGGAGCCTTCCCGACCACATTCCGGAGGCGATCTACCGCAATCCCTTCTCGCTCAAGAGCTATATCGCGGCCACGCAGTGGCATCCGGAATTCCAGTTCAGCCACCCGAACATCAGCACGCTGGACGACAGCGTGCTGCTGCACGATTTCCTGGGTGCGTGCGCGCGGGCGCGCGTGCGGCCGGGCCAGAGCCACAGCCCTTTCCAGATCCGCGACCGTGCCGCGCGCCTGCTGCGCCGCGCGCTGCTGCACCGGCTCAAGTAGCCGCGCGGTCGCACCGGTGGCATCCTCTACCGCTTTGCATTTGATAGCTGCCAGCGCCTGTCAAATGGTGTTTCCACGTTGTAAGCAGCATGAAAATGAGCAACAGCCGGCGCCAGCAGCTCCCGTAAGAGGAGCATGAAAAAGCCGCCTGCCAAGAAGGGCGGCGGCTTTTTTTTCGGGCCGGGGGCGCGCCGCAGGCCGGCGCGCCTTTGCGGCTCAATGGTGATGGCCGTGGCCGCCGTGCACGTGGCGGTGCTCGATTTCCTCGGGCGTGGCCGCGCGCACGTCGTTCACCACGCAGCTGAAGCGCAGCGCCATGCCGGCCAGCGGATGGTTGCCGTCCAGCAGCACCACGGGACCCTTGATCTTGACCACGTTGTAGATCTGGGGCTGGCCCTGGTCGTTGGTGCCGCGCAGCTGGCCGCCCACCTTCACGCCCGGGGGAAACTCGCCCTTGGGAATGGTGCGCTTGAGGCTTTCGTCGCGCTCGCCGAACGCGTCTTCCACGGCCAGGTCCACGGTGACGGCATCGCCCTTTTGCTTGCCGTCCAGCGCCTGCTCCACCTTGGCGAAGATGTTGTCGTAGCCGCCGTGCAGATAGGCCACGTCGCCCTTGTCGAGCAGCTTGACGGCGACGCCGCCCTTGAGCAGTTCGTGGATCTTGTAGTGGATGGTGACGGCGGTGTCTTTGGTGATGTTCATGGCATGCGTCCAGTCAAAACAAAGCCGCCACGACCCGGGATCGTGGCGGTCAGGCCGACATTGTGTCAGCGATTGAAGCCCCGCCGGCAGGCGGTTCTTTCAGGCCCGCTAGCGCGCTGCCTCCAACGCCGCGGGCGGCAGATCGTCGTGCTGCGCGCCCGGATAGCGCGCAAAGCGCCGCCATTCGCTGCCGTGCACGGGATCGTCGGACTTCCAGGGCCAGCCGCCGAACCGGGTGCGGCGGTAGTCCTGCATGGCCTGCATGATCTCCTGCTGCGTGTTCATCACGAACGGGCCGTACTGGGCCACGGGCTCGCCGATGGGCCGGCCCTGCAGCAGCACCAGTTCCACCAGGTCGCCGCCGGTGTTGACCAGCTCCAGGTCGCTTTGCGCATCGATGTGCAGGGCCTGGTGGCTGTCCACGCCCTGGCCGGCGATCTGCAGGCTTTGGCCCACGAAGAAGTAGAGCATGCGGTGGGTCTCGGCCCCCCGGGCGCGCGGCAGGGTCCAGCGCGCGCCGCTCTCCAGCGCCAGCGTCCAGATGGCCACGTCGCCCTCGGCCTGCGAAGCCCAGGATTCGGGCGGCGGCGCCAGCGGCCGGCCGGCGCCCGGCAGTTCGCCGGCCACCACGGTCACCGTGGTCTTCCTGCCGTCGGCATCGGCATGCTCCAGGCGCGGAATGCGCTCGTTCCAGAACATGGTGAAGTGCGGGGCCACCATCTTGCTGTGCGCGGGCAGGTTCAGCCAGATCTGGAACAGTTCCAGCGGATTGGGCCGGTCGCTGTGGAGCAGCGGGAACATTTCCGAATGCTGTATGCCCTTGCCGGCCGTGAGCCACTGCACGTCGCCGCCGCCAAAGCGCGCGGCCGCGCCCAGCGAATCGGAATGGTCGATCAGGCCCTTGCGCACCAGGGTCACGGTCTCGAAGCCGCGGTGCGGATGGCCCGGAAAGCCGGGCACGCTGTCGCCGTGGTACATCGAAAAGCCGTCCCTGGCGCTGAAGTCGCTGCCCATTTCGCGGCCCTCGAGTTCCACGGCCTGCACGCCCAGGCTGCCGTCACCGGCCGGATAGGCATCGTCGTGGTGGGCGCAGAACAGGAACGGGTCCAGGCAGGGCCAGCGCGGCCCCAGCGGCGCGCTTTCGAGGATGGGCTTGCGGGTGCTTGTCATGTCGTTCTCCTTGGGGGGCTGGCGGCAGGCCAGGCCCGATGGGAAGAATATGTAGGCAAAAGCCCGTATTGAAAGACATCATGGCTGGGACAGTGGCCCGTGCCTTTGCAACGCCGGGGCGCCGCGCTCAGCCACGCGGCGGGATGTTCAGGCCCTTTTGCACGGCCGGCCGCGCCTCGAAGGCCGCAAGCACGCGCTGCAGCTCGGGGAAGCCGCTCCAGCCCACCAGTTCGCCCGCGTTGTAGCCCGTGGCCGCCGAGATGTTGCGCACCCAGGGCCAGATGGCGATGTCGGCAATCGTGAAGCCGTCGCCCATGATCCACCGGCGGCCCTGCATGCGCTGCTCCAGCACGCCCAGCAGGCGCCTGGATTCGTTGATGTAGCGGTCGCGCGGGCGCTTGTCCTCGTAGTCCTTGCCGCCGTATTTGTGGAAGAACCCGACCTGGCCGAACATGGGGCCCACGCCGCCCATCTGGAACATCAGCCACTGCAGCGTCTCGTAGCGCGCCACGGGATCGGCAGGCAGCAGCGGGCTGCCGCTCTTCTCGGCCAGGTAGATCAGGATGGCGCCGGACTCGAACAGCGCCAGCGGCCTGCCGCCCGGGCCCTGCGGATCGATGATGGCCGGGATCTTGTTGTTGGGGAAGGTTCCCACGAACTCGGGCGTGAGCTGGTCGTTGGTCTCGAAGCTGACCAGGTGCGCCTCGTAGGGCAGCTGCATCTCCTCCAGCGCGATCGACACCTTCACGCCGTTGGGCGTGGGCAGCGAATACAGCTGGATGCGGTCGGGATGCCGGGCCGGCCATTTGCGCGTGACGGAGTAGTCGGCAAGTTGCGGATGCTGTGTCATCGTTCAGGGTTCCTCATCAATCCATTCATCATATAAGCAGCTGAAAAGCAAGGCGTTCTTGCCATGGCACAGGGTCCATGCCGGCGCCGGCCGCGGCACGACGCCTGGACGCACCTGCAATATTGGTCCCACCCTACATCGGGCCGGGCCGTTCGATAGGAGCATGGGGCCAGCCATTTCCACGCACCCCGGCAAGCCTGCCCCAGGCGGCATGTCCCTGGTGCGCCAGAGGCCAACAGGCCTGCCGCCGAACGCAAGAACCTCCATGACCCACAAGCTCCGCCTCGACATCCCCCTGGTGCTGCCCCAGATTCCCGACGCGCACGACGCCGTCGTGAAGCGGCTCCTGCAAGACCTGCAGGGCCGCCAGGGCATAGACAAGGTCCATGTCAGCGAAGCCGCAGGAGACGCACCGGCGCAGCTGTGCATCCACTTCGATCCGCAGGCCCTGCCGCTGGCCCGCATCCGCGAGCTGGCCCAGGCCGCCGGCGCCCGCATCGCCGAACGCTTCGCGCATGTGCTGTGGCAGATGGAAGGGATAGGCCACCCGCGGCGCGCGGAAACCGTGACCGGCCATCTGCAGGGCCTGGCCGGCGTGCTGCAGGCCCAGGCCAGCGCGACGGGCCTGGTGCATATCGACTTCGACCGCCGGCTGACCGGCGAGCCGGCCCTGCTGGACGCCCTGGCCGGCTTGGGCGTGACCCCGCAGCAGGCCGGGGCCGCGCCGCCCGCGGCAGCGCACGGCGAAGCCGGTCATCGCCATGCCCCCGGAGAAGGCGGCCACGACCACGATCATGCTCACGCGCATGGCGGCCTGCTCGGCCCCAATACCGAGATGATTTTTGCGCTGGCCTGCGGCGTGCTGCTGGGCGCGGGCGCGGCCATCTCCCGCTGGGCGACGGCGGCACCGTCCTGGGCGCCGCTGGCCTGCTTCGTGCTGGCCTATGCCTTCGGCGGCTTCTACACGCTGCGCGAGGCCGTCGACAACCTCAAGCTGCGGCGCTTCGAGATCGACTCGCTGATGCTGGTCGCCGCCGCGGGCGCGGCCGCGCTCGGTTCCTGGGCCGAAGGCGCGCTGCTGCTGTTCCTGTTCAGCCTCGGCCATGCGCTGGAGCACTATGCGATGGGGCGCGCCAGGCGCGCCATCGAGGCGCTGGCGCAGCTGGCCCCCGAGACCGCGACGGTGAGGCGCGGCGGACAGACGCAGAGCCTTCCCGTCGAGCAGCTGGCAGTCGGCGATATCGTGCTGGTGCGGCCGAACGAGCGGCTGCCGGCCGACGGCTTCATCGTCGCCGGCAGCTCCGCCATCGACCAGGCGCCGGTGACCGGCGAGAGCATTCCCGTGGACAAGCATCCGGTTGCGGACGCCGCGGCCGCCCGGGCCCGGCCCGACGCCGTGGACGCGGCATCGCGCGTGTTCGCGGGCACCCTCAATGGCGCCGGCGCTATCGAGATCGAAGTCACGCGGCGCTCGGGCGACTCGGCGCTGGCCCGGGTGGTCCGGATGGTCGGCGAGGCCGAGACCCGCAAGTCCCCGACGCAGCGCTTCACCGACCGGTTCGAGCGCATCTTCGTGCCCGTGGTGCTGGGCCTGTCGTTCCTACTGCTGTTCGCCTGGGTCGTGGTCGACGAGCCTTTCCGCGAGAGCTTCTACCGGGCCATGGCCGTGCTGGTGGCCGCCAGCCCCTGCGCGCTCGCCATCGCCACGCCCAGCGCGGTGCTGTCGGGCATTGCGCGCGCGGCCCGCAGCGGCGTGCTGATCAAGGGCGGCGCGCCGCTGGAGGAACTGGGCGCGCTGACGGCCATGGCCTTCGACAAGACCGGCACGCTCACCGAAGGGCGGCCGCGCATTGCCGACATCGTGCCCACCGACGGCGCCACCGAGGAAGAGCTGCTGTCCGTGGCCGTGGCCGTCGAATCCCTGAGCGACCACCCGCTGGCGGCGGCCATTGTGCGCGACGGGCTGCAGCGCCTGGGCGGCCAGCCGCCCGAAGCAGCCGAGGGCCTGCAGAACCTCGTCGGCCGCGGCGTGACCGCCAGGCTGGGCGGCGAGACGGTCTGGATCGGCAAGGCCGGGATGTTCGGCAGCGACGGTGTCGCGCCGCTGGGCGATGCGGCGCGCGCGGCCATCGGGCGCCTGGGCGACAGCGGCCGCACGACCATGGCGGTGCGCCGGGGCAGCCGCGACCTGGGCGCCATCGGCCTGCTCGACACGCCGCGCGCCGGGGCCCGCGAGGCCCTGCAGCAGCTGCGGGAGCTGGGCATCAGCCGCATGATCATGATCTCGGGCGACCACAGCAAGGTGGCCCGGGCCATTGCCGAGCAGGTGGGCCTGGACGAGGCCATCGGCGACCTGATGCCCGAGGACAAGGTCGAGGCCATCCGTAGGCTGCGCCGGGAAACCCGGGTGGCCATGGTGGGCGACGGCGTCAACGATGCGCCGGCCATGGCCAATGCCACGGTAGGCATCGCCATGGGCGCGGCCGGTTCGGACGTGGCGCTGGAGACCGCCGATATCGCGCTGATGGCCGACGACCTGCGGCATCTGCCGTTCGCCGTGGGGCTGAGCCGCCACACCCGCGCCGTGATCCGCCAGAACGTGTTCGTCAGCCTCGGCATCGTGGCCCTGCTGGTACCGGCCACCATCATGGGGCTGGGCATCGGCGCCGCCGTCGCGGTGCATGAAGGCTCCACGCTGCTGGTGGTCTTCAACGCGCTGCGGCTGCTCGCCTACCGCGGCCGCAGGTAGGCGCTCTTTCCTGCCGCGCATACGCAAATCTGCTTATGCCGCCGTGCGGCCGGCCCCCGCTTTGGCCCGTAGCATGTCCGGCTGACAGCCAACACCTTCATGGAGACCTGCATGCACCGCCTGCCGAATGCCGCCGCATCTTCTCTCAGCAATCCTTTGCGCAACCGCCGCCAGGCCCTGGGGCTGATCGGCCTGGGCCTGGCAAGCCTGGGGCCGGGCGCCCGGGCCGCCGGCTTTCCGCAGCGCCCGCTCACCGTCATCGTGCCCTACGCGCCCGCCGGCGGCGTGGACATCGTCGCGCGCCTGGTGGCCGCATCCATGAGCGATGCGCTGGGCCAGCCCGTGGTGGTGGACAACAAGCCCGGCGGCGGCACCAACATCGGCATGGGCGCCGTGGCGCGCGCCACGCCCGACGGCTACACGCTGCTCGCGGCCTCGAACACGCTGACCACCAACAAGGCGCTGTACGCCAAGCTCAGCTTCGACCCGGCCACCGACCTGATCCCCGTGGGCCGTATCGCCGAGGCGCCACTGGTCGTGGTGGTCAACGCCAGGTCGCCCTACCGCACCCTGGCCGATCTGGTGGCCGCAGGCAAGGCCAGGCCCGGCGGACTGTCCTACGGCACGGCCGGCGTGGGCAGCTCGGGCCACATGGCCAGCGCACAGCTGGAGCACACGGCCCGCTTCGAGGCCGTGCACGTGCCCTACAAGGGCGGCTCCATGGCCGTGACCGACCTGCTGGGCGGGCGTCTGGACTTCATGGCCATCAATCCGCTGGAGGTGGCCGGCCATGTGAACAACGGCACGCTGCGCGCCCTGGCCGTGCTCAACAAGGACGGCTCGCGGCTGCTGCCCAGGGTGCCCACGGCGCGATCGCAGGGCGTGGACGTGCAGGCCACGGTCTGGTGGGGCCTGGTGGCGCCCCGGGGCACGCCCGCGCCCGTGATCCAGACGCTCAACGATGCGCTGAACAAGAGCCTGGCCACGCCCGCCGTCACCCAGACGCTGTCGGACATGGGCGCCACGCTGCAGGGCGGCACGCCGGCCCAGTTCGCCAGCTTCATCCAGGCCGAAACCCGCGAGCTGACCGAGGTCATCCAGGCCGCGCGCATCCGCGCGGACTGAGGGGCCGCCTCAGTCGCGCACCGCGCAGACCTGCTGCCAGAACATCTGCACGCAGGGTGCGCTTTCGTCCTGGCGGCAGACCAGCGCAATGCGCGAATGGCGGGCCGCGTCGGCCAGCGGCCGGAACACCGCGCCCGGCGGGCAGATGCGCTCGTAGACGCTGGGCACCACCGAGACGCCCAGGCCCGCCGCCACCAGCGCCAGCATGGTCGCCGTCTCGCGCGCGGGCTGGGCGATGCGCGGCACGAAACCGGCCTCGCTGCACAGCGCCAGGATGTGCTCGTGCAATCCGCCGCCGAGCACGGCCGGGTGCAGCACGAAGGGCTGTTCGGCCAGGGCCCGCAGCGCCAGCGGCGTGCCCGCCGCCGCCTGCTCATGCGCCGCAGGCAGGGCCAGCATGAGTTCGTCGCGCCACAGCGTCTGCTCGCGGATGGGCAGGGGGATGCGGAAGGCCGGCGAAGGGCGCATGAAGCCCACGTCGATCTGGCCGGCCGTCAGCGCCGCGATCTGCTCGCCCGTGGTCATGTGCTGCAGATCCAGCTCCACCTGCGGATAGCGCTGGCGGAATTCGCCCAGCATGCGCGAGAACTGCGCGAACAGCGGCACCGAGGCCGTGAAGGCGATGCGCAGCCGCCCGGCCAGGCCCGAGGCCGCCATGCGGCACAGTTCGCCCGCCTGCTGGTGCAGGGCCACGATCTGCCGCGCCTTGTCCTGCAGCAGCGCGCCGGCCGGCGTCAGCGACACCGCGCGGCGCGAGCGCTCGAACAGCTGCGCGCCCATCTCCTGCTCCAGCAGGCGGATCTGCTGGCTCAGCGGCGGCTGGCTCATGTGCAGGCGCTGGGCCGCGCGGCTGAAGTTCAACTCCTCGGCCACGGCCAGAAAGCAGGTCAGGCGGCGCAGATCCATAAAACGAATTTCATATCAAGTTCAGACGCAAACAGTATTGGACGCCTTGCGCGGCCGGCGACCACAATGCGCAGTCCGGGCCGCTATCGCAAGCATAGTGTGCCGCGCATGGCCCGCAAGGGTTTGCGCCCTATTTCCCGACCACTACAACCATTCCCATTGCAGGAGACACCATGAAGACATCCCCGAACGCCCCCGCGCTGCAGCGCGGCCGCCGCGCCCTGCTGCTGGCGGCCGCGCTGCTGGCCGCAGGCTGCGCCCAGCAGCCGACGGCCACGTCCGGCAAGGAGCCTGTGCGGCTGATGACCTCGGGCGGCTTCACGGCCGCGCACAAGCTGCTGGCGCCCCAGTTCACGGCCCAGACCGGCATCCCCGTGGAATCGGCCTACGGATCGTCCATGGGCGCTTCGCCGACCTCCATTCCCAACCGCCTGGCCAAGGGCGAGAAGGCCGATGTGGTGATCCTGGCGCGCGGCGCGCTGGACCAGCTCGCGGACAAGGGTCTGGTCGTGCCCGGCACGCAGGTCGACCTGGTGCGCTCGGCCGTGGGCGTGGCCGTGAAGAAGGGCGCGCCCGTGCCCGACATCGGCACCGAGGACAAGCTGCGCCAGGTGCTGCTGAACGCCAAGAGCATTGCCTACTCGGCCAGCGCCAGCGGCACCTACTACGAGACCCAGATGCTCAGGAAGCTGGGCATCCACGACCAGGTCATGCCCAAGAGCCGCAAGATCGTGACCGAGCGCGTGGGCACCATCGTGGCGCGCGGCGAGGCCGAGATCGGACTGCAGCAGGTCAGCGAGCTGCTGCCCATCGAAGGCATCACCTACGTGGGCACGCTGCCCGATTCGGTGCAGCACTACACCATCTTCTCGGCCGGCACGGCCAGCACCTCGGGCAACCCGCAGGGGCTGGAGCAGCTGCTCAAGTTCTACACCTCGCCCGCGGCCCACAAGGCCATCCGCGACACCGGCCTGGAGCCCATCGCCAAGCCGCGCTGACCGGACGCCGGGGCGCGCGCCCGGAGCTGGCGCCCCGGGGATTCAATCCAGCGTCAGCTTCTGCCGGCTCACCACCTCCTTGTAGGTGGCGAGCTCGCTCCTGATCTGCTCGGCGAACTGCTCGGGACTGTTCGCGATCACCAGCGAGCCCGTGTCCTCGATGCGCTTTTTCACCGCAGGCTCGGCCAGCACCTTGCGGACGGCGGCGTTGATCCGGTCCACGACCTCCTTGGGCGTGCCCTTGGGAGCGACGATGCCGTACCAGGCCATGCGGTTGACTGGCTCCAGCCCCACTTCCTTGAAGGTCGGCACATGGGGCAGCACGGCCAGGCGCTGCGGCGCGGCCACGACGATGGGCAACAGCTGGCCGGCCTTGATGAAGGGCAGCGAGGACGGCAGGTTGTCCAGGTTCATGTTCACCTGGCCGGCCACCACGTCGTTGAGCGCCGGGCCCGCGCCCCGGTAGGGCACATGGGTCATCTGCACGCCGGCCATGCTCTTGTACAGCTCCATCAGCATGTGGGTGATGCTGCCGGTGCCGGTGGAGGCGTACGAGTATTTTTCGGGATTCTTCTTCAGTGCCTCGACAAAGCCCTTGTAGTCATGCCCCGGGAACCGGGGATTGACCGCGATGATGTTGGGCGTGGCCGCGATGTTGACGATGTGCACGAAGTCCGTCTCGGGGTTGTACGGGAAGCGGGGCGTGATGGCCGGGTTGGTGGCCATGGTGGACACCGTGGCCACGCTCAGCGTGTAGCCGTCCGGCCTGGCGCGCACGGCCTCGGATGCGCCGATGGTGCCGCCGGCGCCGCCCTTGTTGTCCACCACCACCGGATGGCCCAGCTCCCGCCCCAGCGGATCGGCCACCACGCGCGCGATGATGTCGGTGGTGCCGCCCGCGGCAAAGGGCACGATCAGGCGGATGGGCTTGTTCGGATAGGCCGACTGGGCCAGCGCCGATGTGCCTGCCGGCACGGCCAGTGCAAAGGCCAGGCTGCCGAGCAGCCTGCGTGCGCTGCAGCGCGAAAAGAAGCGGGGCATGGGAAGTCTCCTTCTTGGATTAATGGGTGATGGCGGGATCAGGCGCCGCGGCGCACCAGGTGCTGCGGGCCCAGTTCGGCACAGCCCGTCACGCCGAGCATGGCCAGGTTGCGGTCCACCTCATCGCGCAGCAGGCCGATGGCGTGCGCCACGCCGGCCTCGCCGGCCACGGCGGCCGCATAGTTGAAGGGGCGGCCCACCAGCACCATGCGCGCACCCAGCGCCAGGGCCTTGAGCACGTCCGAGCCGCGCCGAAAGCCGCTGTCGATGAGCACGGGATAGCCGGGGCCCAGGGCCGCCACCACGGCTTCGAGCACGCGCATGGGCGAGGCCGCGCCGTCGAGCTGGCGGCCGCCGTGGTTGGACAGCACGATGGCGTCGGCGCCCACGCCCCGGGCCTGCAGCGCGTCCTCCACGCTGAGCAGGCCCTTGACCACCAGCGGCCCCTTCCAGCGCCGGCGTATGGCCTCGATGTGGCTCCAGCTCAGGTGGTCGCGCGCCGAGAAGTCGCGCAGCACGCTGGACGACATGACGGGCGCGCCGCGCGTGGCGAACGAGTTCTCGAAATGCGGCATGCCGTGCCTGAGCAGCGTGCGCGCGAAGGTGCCGGCCACCCAGCCCGGCCGCGTCAGGCCGTCCCAGGCCAGCCGCAGGCTGGGGCGCAGCGGCGTGGAAAAGCCGGTGCGGATGTTGTTCTCGCGGTTGGCCGAGATGGGAATGTCCACCGTCACCACCAGGGTGCCGAAGCCCGCGCGCTCCACCCGGTCGATCAGCGCGTCGATGCGCGCCTGGTCGCCCGGGATATAGGCCTGGAACCAGGTGTCCGGGCTCTCGCGCGCCACCTCTTCCATGGGGATCAGCGAGGTGCCGCTCATGATGGAGACGATGCCCGCCTGCTGGGCCGCGCGCGCCAGCACCAGGTCGCCCCGGTAGGTGGACAGCGCGCTGATGCCCATGGGCGCGATGCCGAACGGGCTGCTGTAGCGCCGGCCGAACAGCTCCACGGACTGCGAACGCTGCGACACGTCGCGCAGCACGCGGGTGACGAAGCCGTATTCGCCGAACACCTCGCGGTTGTCGCGCAGCGAGCTGTTGTCCTCGGCCGCGCCCGCGATGTAGCCGAAGATGGGCCGGGGCAGGCGCCGGCGCGCGGCGGCCTCGAAGTCGTGCAGCGACAGCATGGGGCGCAGCGCGGCCGGCAGTTTCACGGACGAAGGTTCAGCATAGGAAGCCATGGCGGGAGGCGGGATCAGGGAATGAGGCGCCACTGTAGGCCCGCGCCATGGTGAAGAAAAGCGAGTTATTTAGAATGAAGAAATTCGCTTTCTGGAAACAAGTTCACCATGCCGCAGCCCTCGGTCAAGCAGCTCGAAGCCTTCTGGTGGGCCGCCACCTGCAGCAATTTCGCGACGGCAGCCGAGCGCGTGCACCTGTCGGTGTCCTCGCTGTCCAAGCGCATCGCCGAGCTCGAAGCAGCGCTGGGCCAGCCGCTGT
Organism: Comamonas sp. w2-DMI; assembly: GCF_040187735.1. Classification (NCBI taxonomy): domain Bacteria; kingdom Pseudomonadati; phylum Pseudomonadota; class Betaproteobacteria; order Burkholderiales; family Comamonadaceae; genus Comamonas; species Comamonas sp. w2-DMI. The sequence continues at coordinate 104,031 of NZ_JBANEL010000015.1, forward strand.
TCGACCGCAGCGGCCACCGCGCCGTGCTCACCGAGCAGGGCCAGCGCCTGCTGCCTGCCACGCTGGAGGTGCTCAACGCCATGGCCGCGCTGGGCCGCACGCTGGATGAAAGCCCGGCGCGGGCCGCGCTCACCGGCCACTGCCGCTTCGGCGTGGGCGACCTCTCGGCGCTGACCTGGCTGCCGGCCTTCGTGGCCGCCGTGCGCCAGGCGCATCCGCGGCTGACGCTGGAGCCCGTGGTGGATGTGGGCGGCGTGCTCGAGCGCCGCCTGGCCGACGGCGAGCTGGACTTTGCCGTGATAGCCGGGCGCTCGTCGCGCAGCGAACTGCTGTCCCAGCCCGTGGGCGCGGCGCGCTTTGCCTGGGCCTGCGCCCCGCAGCTGGCGGGCGCGGGGCGCCTGGGCGTGGCGGCGCTGCTGCAGCGCCACCCGCTGGTCACGCTGCCGCAAAGCGCGGGCACGACCCGGCTGCTGGACGACTGGCTGCTGGCCCACCAGGCCACGGTGCACGAGCGCATTGTCTGCAACAGCTGGGCGGCCGTGGCGGGCATGCTGCGCCAGGCCGTGGGCGTGGGTTTTCTGCCCGCGCACTGGGTACAGGCGCTGCAGCTGCGCAGCGTGGGGGCGCGCCTGCCGCTGGCACCGCTGCACTATGCCTTCCAGTGGCGGCGCGGCGATGCGCGCGCCCTGATCGCGGCCATGCAGCCGCTGGTGCAGGCCCGCGTGGATTTTTCCGCCTCTCCGCTCCTCGCCGGTGCGGCGGGTGCGTAAGCAGGCGTTCAGCGCGCCGGCGCGCCAGCCTTCTTCTGCACCAGCGCCACGGTCAGCCCCTGGGGCGTCACGGTGATGGCGCCGGGCTCCACGCCCAGCGTGTTGGCCAGCTCCAAGTCCTGGTCCTGCAGCTGGTACAGCACGATCTGGCCCAGCGCCTGCTCGGCCAGCGCATTGGCGTAGGTGGCCAGCATGTCGCTCATGGCCGGCGCCAGGCCGCTCATCTCCAGGCTGTTGACCTTGATCTGGTGGGCACGCAGCGTGCGGTCGGTGCTTTCGTAGCGCAGGGCGAAATCCACGTTGAGCTGGCCGCTGTAGCTTTCCTTGAGCACCTTGCCCGTGAGTTCGGCCGGGATCACGGCGTTGAGCATGTTGCGCTCGGGCACCGTGGTCAGCGCGGGCGCCTTCAGCTGCAGCTGCAGCAGGCCGGCGACCGGGAACTCCTTGGGAAAGCGCCGCGCCACCATCTCCTGCAGCTTCTGCGTGGTCACGCTCACGCTGCTGGGCATGGATTTGCCCGAGCACCCCGACGCAGCCAAGCCCATGCCCACTGCAGCCACCAACAACCAAGAGCGGCGATTCATCACGACACCAGTTCCGTAAAAATTCTCAGCGATTCAAGCCTTGCAGCCCGAGAAAACACGCGCAATGCGCTATTGTTTTTGATTTTCAATGCGGGCCGATTCCCCTGCAGGGGCGGGGGATTCATTCTTCCACCGCCGGCCGGCTCCTGCCTAACGCGGCAGGCCGGCCGGCGTTGACGCAGGCGCGCCCGGCCTGCGCGGCCCGGCCCCAGCATGCCCGGGAAAATTGTGAGCTGCGGGCAAGCCGTGTAAATCATTGAGCTTGTCGCCAGCGCGCACCACAATGGCGCATGACCTCCTCCCAGCCTCCCCTCCCCACCGCCGCCGGCCAACCGGCCCATGACGCCGGCCTGGCCGATGCCGTGCTCGCCCAGTGGTTCGGCAGCACCCGCCCCGACAATGCCACGGCGCTCGCGCACCAGGCCCAGTGGTTCACCAAGTCCGCGGCATTCGACGCCGCATTGCGCGAGCGCTTCGGCGCCGCCGTGCAGGCGGCGCTGGACGGACAGCTGCGCCACTGGGCCGCGCAGGGCCCGTGGCCGTGCCTGGCGCTGATCCTGCTGCTGGACCAGTTCACGCGCAACATCCACCGCGGCACGCCCCGGAGCTTCGCGGGCGACCCGCAGGCGCTGGCTTTGGCGCTGGAGGCCCAGGACCGCGGCCTCGACCTGGAGCTGCCCGAAGTGGCGCGCATCTTCATGTACCTGCCGCTCGAGCATGCCGAGGACATGGCCATGCAGGAGCGCAGCGTGCAGGCCTTCCAGTCGCTGGCGCAGATGGCGCCCGACGCCGCCAGCCGCGAGTTCCTGGCCGGCACGCTGGACTATGCCTACCGGCACCGGGAAGTCATTGCGCGCTTTGGCCGCTTTCCGCACCGCAACCCGATACTGGGCCGCGCCAGCACGCCGCAGGAAAGCGAATACCTGGCCCAGCCCGGCGCGGGCTTCTGAAGCCGCCATGAAAAAACCCCCGGGGCTTGCAGGCTCCGGGGGGTTCGGCTTCATCAGGAGTTCTGGGTGGCTTCGCGCAGCGCGGGCTCCTGGCGCGCCATGCCGGACCTTGCCGGCATGCGGCCGGTCTGGCGGCCGTCGCGGTAGCGCAGCGCCCAGCGCTCCACCGTGTAGAACGACAGGGCCGCCAGCGCCGTCGAGATCAGCACGCCGCCGATCACCGCCACGGGCCACGAATACTCGGCGCGCAGGTAGCGCACCACCGGGTAGTGCCACAGGTACACGCCATAGGACAGGCGGCCCAGCTTGACCAGGGCGGGCGCGGTCAGCATCTCGTAGACCAGGCCTGCGGGCTTTTGCACGGACAGCAGGATGACGATGGCCGCCACCTCCACCACGGTGATGCCCCACAGCATGGCATGCTGGTTGTCCCAGCCCAGTTCCATGATCAGCGGCACGGCCAGCACGAACCACATGGAGTAGGCGCGCTGCGACTTCAGGCGCTCGATCCACTGCGGCTTTTCCACCATCAGCGCGGCCAGCAGGCCGCCCGCGACCAGGCCCGAGGCCCGCGTGTCGAAGCGGAAGAAGATTTCGTAGAACTGCTGGCCCTGGCCCACCCAGAACGCGCGCCACAGCGTGCTCAGCACCCACAGCGCCAGCAGCGGCAGCCAGATGCGCCCGCGCATGGCCGCGGACTTGCGCAGCAGCACCACCAGCAGCGGCGGCCAGATCAGGTAGAAGTGCTCCTCCACGGACAGCGACCACATGTGCAGCAGCGTGTCGGGGCTGTCGAAGAAGGCGATGCCGTAGTCAGCCAGGTAGAGGATGGAGACCAGCGCGTCCGAGTAGATGTCGGTGAGGTCGGGCCAGATGAAGGGCGCGGCGATGCAGTACACGCCCAGGAACAGGGCCAGCGCCGGCATGAGCCGGAAGAAACGCCGGCGATAGAAGCGCCAGTAGTCGATGCGGCCCTGGCTGCGGAATTCCATCAGCAGCAGCGATGTGATCAGAAAGCCGCTGAGCACGAAAAACAGGTCCACGCCGAAGAACGCGCCATCGAACAGCGGCGCATGCGCGTGGGAGAGGATCACCAACAGGATTGCCACACCGCGCAACCCGTCGAGCGCTGGGTTGTAGTGCAGCTTGTACGCTGTCTCCATCAAAACCGGACACCTTTCCTTTCGCCCGAGCGAGGGTCGGGCTTGCGATCAAAAAAACGGGCCCCGGGCGGGCTGGCCTGCGTGCAGCCGCTGCCCCAGGAAGCGGGACCTGCCGCGTCCGGGCCGCCGCGCCGTCAGGCATTGGAGCGGCCTGCAGCCCAAAAGTTGCCGGCGGATGCAGGCTTGACCGGACTAGTATTCGGAAATCCGGCCGGGCGGCGGGTAACAGCGCTTTACAGCCGGGCGGCCGCTTGCGCTGGTGGGCATGGCAGCCTACGGCGCAGGCGTGCAGCAGCATGCGCGCCCTGCCGGGCAGGGGTTTGCCAGCCTTGTGTCAGGCTGGCGCGGCGAATTGGAACAGATTTTTCAGCTCAGGGTAAGCCCTGGGTTTGAATAGTCGAACAGCGCCGGCGGCCATGTGGACGGCCGTTAACAAATTCCCACAAAATCAGGGTCCGGCGCTCTTCCACATTGCGGAACAAGCTATCAATTTTGACTATTGAAACCGCCGACCGGATGCCTGCGCTCAGCGCCGGGGCTCGTCGGCGCGGGCGGCGGCGGTCGCACAGGCCGGCGCCGTCTTGTGCACGTCGCGCCAGAGCAGCATCTCGGCAATGCGCTCGGATTTCTCGTCGTCGAAGCCCAGGCGCGCGGCGCGCTCGGCCGGGTTGGACCAGGTGCCGAACAGCAGGTCCCACAGCGGCAGGCCATAGTTCTGCGCATGGTGGCCATGCCGGTGGTGCACGGTGTGCATCTCCGGGCGCTGCAACACGTAGCCGAGCCAGCGCGGCGTGCGCAGGTCGGCATGGGTGAACAGGTCGAAGGCCGCCGTCAGCGCCAGGGCCACGGCCGCCGCCGCGGGGCTGGCGCCCAGCACCCAGTAGCTCGACAGCGTGCTCAGCAGCACCGCGGCGGCCGAATCCAGCGGATGGGCAAAGAACGAAGTCAGCGCCTCCACGCGCCGCGCGCTGTGGTGCAGCTGGTGGAACACGCGCCACAGCAGGTCCGAGGCATGCGTGGCCCGGTGCCACCAGTAGAAGACGAAGCTGGTAAGGAAAAAGCTCAGCAGGCCCGTGAGCAGCGGATTCCAGCGCGCGCCCACGTCCAGCAGCGCATGGGCGCGGATGCGGTCCTCGAGCAGGTAGCCCAGCGCCAGCGCGGCGGTCAGGGTCAGCAGGCCCAGGCCCGTGCTATAGAGCAGCCAGCGCCGGTCGCAGGCATTGCGCGATGCCGGCGCGATCACCTCGCGCGTGAACACGGCGACGAACATCAGCGCAATCAGCGGATAGACCAGATACTCCAGCACGGCAAAGCTCCCCGAGGTTTGCCCTGCAGTCTATCGCCCGCAGCGGCGGCCCGGCCTCACCGGGGCAATACGAACTGCTCCAGCGGCGTGTCGTCGGGCGCGGCCAGCTGCCTCTTGAGCATCTCGCCCATGGGCAGGTTCAGGTTCACGTTGCGGGGCGGAATCGGCTGCATGAACCACTTGTCGTAGAGCTTGTGCAGCTCGCCCGAACGGATCATCTGCAGGATGGCCGCGTCCACGGCCTTCTTGATCTGCGGATCGTGCCGGCTGAACTGGATGGCGATGGGCTCGGCGCCGATCACCTCGCCCACGATCTTGTAGCCCTGGGGATTCCGGCTCTGGCCGATCACGCCGGCCAGCATGTTGTCGTCCAGCACGAAGGCATCGACACGGCCCGACTCCAGCAGCAGAAAGCTCTCGTACTGGTCCTTGCTCATCAGCGTCGTGAAGCTCAGCCCATGGTCGCTTGCGTACTTGCGCAGGATCTGCACCGCCGTCGTGCCCGTGATGGCGCCCACGTTGCGGCCCTGCAGCTGCTTGAAGGAGGTGATGTCCGAGTCCGCGCGCACGGCCATGCGCACCTCGCTCACATAGGTGGTCAGGCCAAAGGCCACCTGCTTCTGGCGCGTGAGGTTGTTGGTCATGCTCGCGCAGTTGAAGTCGGCCGTGCCGTTGTGGATCAGCGGCATGGTGTTCTGCGGCGTCAGCACCATGTACTTGAGCCGGGCCCTGGGCGCGATGGCATGCACTACGCGCTCGCACAGCTCCAGGTGGTAGCCGACGAACTTCTCGTTCGCGCCCAGCGCATAGACCATGGGCGGGGCGGCCTCGCGCACGCCCAGCACCACGGTGCCGCCGGCCTGCCAGCGCTGCAGCGTGGGCGATGTGGGAATATCCTGCGCCGGCACGGCGGCCACGGCCGAACCCATTCCCGCGGCCACACCCAGCACCACACCCGCGGCCACCACGGCCCGGCCCATCCACTGCAAGCTCTGACTCATATCCACTTCCGGAAAAAACAAAAGCGCCGAGACCTCTGGCCATCGGCGCCTGTCTTCACCATCCACCCCGGCATACGCTGCAACCCTGCATCCATGCAGGCTCCAGCCGCCCATTGTCCCGCAGGCTTTATCGCTTGGAGTGGAATGCTTATGCCGTAGGGCTGCGCAAAATTTCCATCCGGGACAGCCTTTGTCCCTTTCCCACGAAGCGTCGGCAGCTATCGTTTTTCATGCATGCAGGCCTGCAGCTGCCGGTGCGCGGCGCTGTCCGGATCGGCCGGCTGCTGGTGCTTGGCCTGCAGGTAGCGCTCGGTGAACACGGCCAGATACGCCTCCAGCACCCGGCCCGCCTGCCTGTCGGCGGCGTCGCCGCCCAGCTCCAGGCACAGCGCCGCCACCTCGCTGGTGCAGAAATGGTCTGCGCGCGTGGAGCGGCGCAGCCGGTAGTGCGAGATCTGGTCTGGGTGCAGGCTGAGCACCGGAAAGCGGTCCAGGTACGGGCTCTTGCGGAACATCTTGCGCGCCTCGGGCCAGGTGGCGTCCAGCAGGATGAACAGCGGGCGCCGGGCTGGCGCGCCGGGCTGCGGCACCAGCGCCTGCACCACGCGCCCGGGCGGCTGCACGAATTCTCCCGGGAACACCACGTAGGGCTGCCACTGCGGGTCGTCCAGCATGGCCAGCAGCTGCGGGTGGGCCTCGGTGCGCGACCAGCCGAAGGCCCAGGTATCGCGCACCACGTCGGCGATCAGCCAGCCCGTGTTGCTGGGCTTGAGCGGCTCGGCGTCGTGCATCAGCAGGCACACGCCCGCCTGCGTGGCCAGCTGCGGGCGCAGGTGGCACATGCAGTGCGAGGGCCGCAGCCGGCAGCCCTCGCAGCGCTCGCCCCTGGGGCCGCCGCGCGAGAGAAAGGGCCGCGTGCTGCGCGCCAGCCGCTCGGTGCGCAGGCGCGCGACCGCATGCGGCGCCACGCCCGAATCCACGCTGCGCAGATAGCTCAGCGGAATCTGCGGCGCAGGGGTTTCGGGGCAGGAAGGCAGCAAGGAGTCGGACAAGGGGCGCACCGTAAAGCAAAGGCGGCTATTGTGCAAGATCGCCCGCGCCGGCGCCTCAGGCGCCGCGCATGCCCGGCATGTGGGGAATGGCCTCGCGCATGGCCTCCACGAAGTGGCGCAGCTTGGCCGGGTAGAACTTGGCATAGGGGTAGACGATGCTCACAGGCTGGGGCGCGGCCTCCCACTCGGGCAACAGGTGCAGCAGCCGGCCCGAGCGCAGGTCATCGTCCACCAGCCATGCCGACACCACGCCCAGGCCCAGGCCGTCGCGCGCGGCACTGAGCAGGGCGTAGAGATTGTCGGTGGACAGGCGCGGCGCGATCTCGATCAGGCTCTGGCGGCCGGGCTCGTCCACGCGCTGCAGCGTCAGCTCGCGCCGGTAGAAGATGCTGGCGGCCAGCCAGGGCAGTTGCGCCAGCTCGGCGGGCGAGCGCGGCAGGCCCGCGCCCCGGGGCAGGGCCGAAGGCGCGGCGATCACGATGCGCCGCACCTGCGCGATGCGGATGGCGACCGCCGACAGGTCCTCCACCATGCCCACGCGAATGGCGCAGTCGATGCCGTCGGCCACGAAGTTGGGCGGCCGGTCGCTCAGCATCCACTCCACGTTCACTTCGGGGTGGCGGCGCAGATAGCGCATCAGCGGGCGCACCAGCTGCTCCTGGCCGTAGGCATGCGGCACCACCACGCGCAGCGTGCCGCGCGGCTGGTCGGCAGGGCCGCGCAGATCGGCCTCCATGGCCTGCCAGTGGCCCACCAGCTCGCGCGCATGCTCGAAGCAGCGCCCGCCCTCCTCGGTCAGCTGCATGCCGTGGGTGGAGCGCTGCAGCAGCTTCACGCCCAGCAGGCGCTCCAGGGCCTGCAGCCTGCGGCTCATGGTGGGCTGGCTGGTGCCCAACTGCTGCGCGGCCGCGGACAGGCTGCCGGCCTCGACGATGCGGAGAAAGCTGAGCATGAGGTCGATGCGGTCCGAGCCCGCGGGCATGGTCTCTGTCATACGTAATGCGTATAGCCAATCTGCAGGCCAGCCTACTACACACGCAAGCTTCCGGCCAGAACAATCGCAGCCATTCCCCAAGCACTGGAATCTGCCATGTCTTCCATACAGAAACTGAATATCACATCGGGCCAGCCTGCGGCCGGCGCCGCCCCGTCGCTGAGCGCGCGCACCCTGCTGCTGCTGGCCGCCGCGGCCGGCTGCAGCGTGGCCTCCATCTACTACAGCCAGCCCATGCTGGGCACGCTGGCGGGCGAGCTGCACACGGGCGAAGGCGCGGCCGGCCTGGTGCCCACGCTCACCCAGCTGGGCTATGCGCTGGGCATTCTGCTGCTGGCCCCGCTGGGCGACCGCTACGACCGGCGCCGCATCATCCTCGCCAAGGTGGGACTGCTGGCCGCCACGCTGCTGGCCAGCGGCCTGGCACCCGGCATCGCGGCCCTGCTGGCGGCCAGCCTGGCCGTGGGCCTGGCCGCGACCGTGACCCAGGACCTGGTGCCCGCCGCCGCCACGCTGGCGCCCGCCGCCGAGCGCGGCCGCGTGGTCGGCACGGTGATGACCGGGCTGCTGCTGGGCATTCTGCTGTCGCGCGTGGTCAGCGGCCTGGTGGCCCAGTGGCTGGGCTGGCGCATGGTCTACCTGGGCGCCGCGGCCGCCGTGCTCTTGATCGGCCTGGCGCTGTGGCGCGGCCTGCCGCGCTTTGCGCCCACCACCCGGCTGGGCTACCGCGCCCTCATGGCCACCATGCTGGCATTGCTGCGCCAGCATCCGGCCCTGCGCCGCGCGGCCCTGGCGCAAGGCCTGCTGGCCATAGGCTTCAGCGCGTTCTGGTCCATGCTGGCCGTCATGCTGCACCAGCAGCTGCAGTTGGGCAGCGCCGCCGCGGGCGCGTTCGGGCTGGCCGGCGCCGCGGGCGCCCTGGCAGCGCCCCTGGCGGGCAGGCTGGCCGACAGGCGCGGCCCGGAAATCATCACCCGGCTGGGCGCCGCCGTGGCTGCCCTCTCCTTCGCCCTGCTGGCGCTGGACGGCTGGCTGCCCACCGACCATGTGCGCCTGGCCTTGCTGCTGGCCTGCGCCGTGGGCCTGGACTTCGGCGTGCAGGCCGCGCTGGTGGCGCACCAGACCATCGTCTACGGCCTGGACTCCGATGCGCGCAGCCGCCTCAACGCCATTCTGTTCACCGGCATGTTCGCGGGCATGTCCGCGGGCGCGGCCCTGGGCGGCCTGATCATGGGCCTGTGGGGCTGGATCGGCGTGGCGGCCCTGGCCACGCTCACCTCGCTGGCCGCGCTGCTGGTGCGGCTGCGGGGGCGCTGAACGCGGCGGCTAGCCGCCCAGGCATTCGAGTTCGAACAGGGGCTGGTCCGCGCGCCGGCTCAGCCAGACGCCGCCGCCCAGCTCCTTGAAGCGGGGCGCCAGGCCGCGCCGGTACAGTTCGGCGCGGTGGCGGAACAGGCGCGGGTCCGTCAGCTCCTCGTCGATGATGTCGCGCTCGTAGTCCTCGCGCGCCACCGCCTCGACATAGAGGCCGCCGCGCGACAGCTCGCCCAGGTTGGCCAGGGCCTTCTTGAGGTCCGCCGGGCTCAGATAGGGCAGCACCCCCTGGCAGATGACCAGATCGAAGGCCTGGCCGTCACGGGGACGGTAGTCGACCACCGAGCCCTGCTCCCAGCCGTAGCGCTCGCACAGATAGGAACTGAACTCCACGCCGTGATACTGCACACCCGGGAAGTGCTGCTGCACCGCCTCGCGCCACAGGCCTATGCCGCAGCCCACGTCGAGCACGCGGCGCACGGGCACGCGCAGATAGGCCAGGTAAGAGCAGACGAACGCGCCCAGCCGCCGCGCGTGCTCGGGGTCGATCACGCTGGTCTTCTTGTCGAAGTAAAAGCGCTGGTAGTACGCCTCGTCAAACCACTCGTTGCTTGCCGATTGCATGCAGCCTCCTGTTCATCCCAAAAACAAACGGCGCCGCGAAGGCGCCGTCATGCATGGCCGGGCAGCGCCTTACACGCGACCCACGACAGACCAGCCCGCATGCTGGTTCTGCTTGTTGTTCTCATAGTCCCAGACCGTGCCGCACTGCTCGCAGACATAGCGGGTCACCGTCACCTGGACCGCGCCGCGCTCCTCCTTGCGGTTGCCGCGCTGCATCAGTTCGGCATGGCCGGGCGCCTTGCGCCAGTTGCGCTGGATGCCCGCGCAGGCGGCGCACAGATGGTCTTCGGCGGGGGGAGTGGTCTTGGACATGGAAGCTGGGAAAAGTGGGTGCCGCGCACAGCCGCGAATGCGGATGGATTTCCACCCGCTCCTGCCTGCCCATTGCGCCGCAAAACCGCCATTGTGCAGCCAGTGCCGGTTTCGCACCGGGCGCGCGGCAGCGCCATGCCTGGCTACTCAGTTAATCGGCGCTCTCCAGCCCCCAGGATCAGCCCTTGGGCGGACGGTAGGCCAGGCAGATCTTGTTGCCGTCCGGGTCGCGCAGATAGGCCAGGTACATGGCGTCGCCGCGCCAGCCCGGCGCATCCTCGATGGACACGCCGCCGGCGGCCACGCCGGCCGCATGCGCGGCATTCACCTGCTCGGGCGACTGGGCGGTGAAGCCCGTGGTGGCACCGTTGCCGGCCGTGGCCGGCTCGCCGTTGATCGGGGTGGAAATCGCGAACACGCCCGTGGGGCTGCGATAGAAAAAGCGGTTCCGGTTGGCGACACCGGGCGCGATGCCCAATTGACCCAGCAGCGCATCGTAGAAACGCTTGCCGCGCTCCAGATCGCTCACACCCAGCATGACATGGCTGAACATTGCATTCTCCTTGTGTAGCCCCTTGTCGCCTGCCGTCAGGCGAAGATGGCGGCTGCCATCCTAACGGTCTTTCACCACTGCGCAGTCACCCATGCACACCCTGCCCCCCTACTTCACCGCCGTGCCGCTGGACAAGTCCTACCGGCTGCTCAACCACGGCCCCACAGTCATCGTCTCGGCCCGGCATGCGGGCGAGCACAACGCCATGTCCGCCGCCTGGGCCTGCGCGCTCGACTTCGCGCCACCCAAGGTCACCGTCGTGCTCGACAAGGCCACGCGCACGCGCGCCCTGGTCGAAGGCAGCGGCTTCTTCGCGCTGCAGCTGCCCACCGTGCCCATGGCCGCGCTGACCAAGGCCATAGGCACCGACAGCGCGGTCACCATGCCCGACAAGCTGCAGCGCCACGGCGTGCAGCTGTTCGACGCGCCCGGACTCGACATACCGCTGGTCGAAGGCTGCGCCGCCTGGCTGGCCTGCCGGCTGATCCCCGAGCCGCACAACCAGCAGGCCTACGACCTGTTCATCGGCGAGGTCGTGGCCGCCTGGGCCGACGACCGCGTGTTCCGCGACGGGCACTGGCAGTTCGGCACCGCGCCGGCCGAGCTGCGCACCTTGCACTATGTGGCGGGGGGGCAGTTCTATGCGATTGGGGAGTCGGTGGTGGTGTGATGGCTTTTATGCCTGCGGCGCTTGTGTCGCTTACAGGTATGGCTATTCTTTTTTCTTTCAGAAGCCGGGTCTCGCCCCGGCGGGCGACCTTCTTTTCTTGCTCGTGCAAGCAAAGAAGGCAAAAGAACACGCCCCTGCTGTCTGCGTCCCTGCGCTTCGCTCCGGGCAAACCTGCGTCACGCAATCCAGTCTGCGGTGCCGCCCAACTCGCTTTGCGCTTGCAGCGCGCCGCTCGGACAAACGGCGGCAAGTCAGAGCACGAAGCAGGTGTGTCCTGCGGCACACCTGCCCGCAGCCTAAATCACATGCCGCAGGCGCAGACACAAGGGGGATGGATACGGGCGGCCTGCAAGAATTGTGACGAAATCGGCCTTTAGGCCATACCTGACATGCGATAGCAGCTATCAAATCTGAAAGAAGCTATCCCGCATCCGCACTGCCCTTGTGCCCGCGCCTGCGACGGCGGCCTCTTGTTGCGCGCGGCTGCACCGCAGAGTGCAGACGCATCGTGCTCTGACTTGCGGCCGTTTGTCCGAGCGAAGCGCCGCAGGCGCGCAGCGAGTTGGGCCGCAGCGCGACAAGAGGTTGGCGGCGCAGGTTGCCCGCAGGCGAAGCCGGAGGGACGCGGGCAACAGGGTCGCCTTCTTTTGCCTGCTTTTCTTGGCGAAGCAAGAAAAGTAGGTCGGCTGGCGGGCCGAGACCCGCCCTCCATTCCATAATCCAGAAGCGACTTAATTCAAGCAATGCTTATGCATCCCATCTTGCAAAAATCTCTTCACACCCAGCCTCAATATCTTTTAAGCGACTTTTTGTAGATTTTGGAGCCTCATAAATCTCGCCAGTGGGATTATCAATTATCAATATTTTCTTAGGGTCAACTTTTTTCCCAGCAGTGTAGTTATCCTCCAAATGTTTTTTCATTATTGTGGCGGTATATTCAGCCGAATCTTTCTCTAGACTTGCACTTTGTGAGAAGTGGAATTTAATGCACCCCACCACCTCTTCCGTTTCCGCAGAGAGCAACATCAAATCTGGCTTTGCACCAACCTTAACACCAGATATTTCAATTGAATTTTCTTCAAAATCAGAGCCTTTTTTAATTATGCAATTTTTTACGATGATTTCATCTTCCAAATCGATGAAATCATCAATAGCTGCACCAGATGCGTTTTTAGTGCTTTGTAAAAATTTATTATCTGAAATATAACTTTTAAGTTCAATTGATTTTTCTACAAGTTGCTCAGAAGATATATTCCCAGACAAATAATCACAAATTGCATTTCTCGCATCTGTGTAGTGAATTGCGGCAAATCCGCCTTCCTCCTGAATAGTTTTAATAATGCTTCTTCTTCTCCGAGCCGAAGCTGTTAGATATTCACCAAGTTTATTTGCAGTAATCTTAGGCTCCATACATACCTCCTCTTTAAGCACGTTAAAAATAATCAAGCTTGAATGACTTTATATGTCGCTCTAGTAGAGGCCACATACACCAACCGTGCCTCCAACGCCCCATCCTTCTCCACATCCTTGGCCCTACGCTCTTCATCCGAAGTAACGACAGCCACCACAGGCCACTCCAGCCCCTTGCTCGCATGCATGGTCATCACCTTGATGGAGTCTTCCTCGGGCCGGAAATCGCCTGAACGCTTGCGCATGCGATAAGGCAGCCGCTTGCGCCTCAGGGCATCGGCGCACAGCTCCATTTCGTCGTGGTGGCGGCACAGCACGGCCATCTCGCCCCAGGCGTGGCCCTGGGCATGCTGGTAGGCCAGCAGCTCGGCCACGCGGGCGGCGCGTTCGGGCAGGGTGGGCAGGTCGATGACGATGGGCTCGGGGCCTTCGCGGCCGCAGCTCAGGGGCTTCAGGAGCGGTATGCCGTCGTCGTCCTTGGCGTCCTCGGGCGTGAGCATGTCGCCGGCCACGCGGTGGGCCAGCTGCAGAATCTGGCGCGTGTTGCGGTAGTTGATCTTGAGGATGGTGGTGCGGCCCGCGGCCTGTATGCCCACGCTCTTGAGGCTGAAGTTGCGCTTTTGCCCGCGGTCGTAAATGCTTTGCGCGTCGTCGTAGAGCAGCAGCAGGCTGTTGGTGTTCGGGTCCACCATCTGCGTGACGAGCCTGAGCCATTCGGGCGCGAAGTCATGGCCTTCGTCGATCAGGATGGCGTGGTACTGGCCCGCGGGTATGTGCTTGTCGTCCACGCCCTTGATGACGCGCTGCACGAACTCTTCCATGGCCTTGCCTACGGGCCAGTTGTTGGCGCCTTCGGGCAGCAGGTTGTAGGCGACGAGCTGGTCGCGGCACCATTTGTGGAAGTGGCGCACATGCACGCGCTCCTGCAGGCCCTTGGCTTCCATGCTGGCCGCGAGCTTCACGCCCAGCGGCTCGTTGTAGCAGAGCACCAGAATGGGCTTGCTGCCCGGCCCCTGCGTCTGGGCCAGGTGCTCTGCGCGGTAGCCGAGGATCATGGTCTTGCCGGATCCGGCCACGCCGTGGATGACGCGGTGGCCTTCGCCCAGGCTGCGCGCCAGCTGCTCCTGCTGCAGGTCCATCACGCGCATGATGTCGGGCAGATCTTCCTCATTCCCGCCCGCCTCGCCGCCGAACAGGCTTTGCTGCTGGGGCACGCGCACTTCGGGGAACAGTATCCAGCGGATGCGGTCGAGCTGGGGCAGCGTGATGGCGCGGCCGAAGCTGTGCGGAAACATGTTCCACAGGCGCTGCTGGAAGGCCTCTGCGTCCACCGTTTCAAGCATCTCGTCCTGGCAGATGACGAGATGGCCGGGAATCGCATGGCCCAGCTCGGCGGCATCGAACTGCTTGCGCGTGATGCGCGTGAAGACCACGCCATGACCCCACGGGAAAGCCAGCTTGCCCTTATGCGGTCCGTCGCCGTCGACCAGTTGCGGGTCGCGCTCCAGCGCGTTGATGACCTGGATGGCGCAGTGGCGGGCCTGCTGCAGCGGACTCATCACGACCTTGACCTGGCCCTCGGCCAGGATTTCAAAGCGCTCGCGCGTGGCGCTGCGGATGGTTTCGAGGTGCCAGTCCTTGGTCTCCAGGATCAGCGCGCCACGGCGCGGATGCACGACCACGAAGTCGGGCCGCGTCTGCCTGGGTCCTATGGGCACATCCCACCACAGCAGGTAATCGTCCTCCAGCTTTTGCTGCAGACGCTCGGCCAGCCGGCGTTCGCCGCTGGTCATTCGCCCCGCGCAACTGCCCAGCGCAGGTATCAGCACCGCCATCGTCTCCCCCTTGTATGTCTTTTGTATCAAAAGGTATTCGGGGATTTATAACCGAGGCGGCTGGCGTCAATCTTTCATAAATCGCAGGGCAGAACTATGTTTTTGCTAGCTGATGGCGCACGATCCGGCGCCATCCTTGAGCCGAATCGACGTAGAAGCTTGATATGGCAAGCGCCAGCAGCTCCGGTTTCGGGAGCAGCTGGCGGTGACTCTCAATCTCAAGAGCATCAAGGCAGTGCTTGGCGTACTTCCGCATACGCCGCCAGCGGCAGAGGCCTAGCCGGCCGCACCGGATTTCGCCCCGGCGAGCGAGTTGCTTTCGTGCCCGCGCCGAAGTGCCGGCCCCACGAAAGTAACCAAAGAACGCGTGCCCTGCCGTCTGCGTTCCTGCGCTTCGCTCCGGGCAAACCTGCGCCACCCGCTTCCGTCTGCGGTGCGCCCCAGCTCGACTTCGCGCTGCGCTCGAACAAACGGGCGCAAGTCAAAGGACGATGCAACGCTGTCCTGCGGTAGCGTTGCCCGCGGCCTGAACCGGGTGCCGCAGGCGCAGACAAAAGGGGAAATGCGGACGGCCTGCGGCAGCAGTGACGAGGATGTTGGGGTGTTGATTCAAGGCGGGCCGCGCAGCGGCAAAGCGCAGGCCAGGCCGAGCGCAGTGATGGCCCGAATGGATGTTCCCCCCTTGTGCTCGCGCCTGCCCCGTAGCGCAGCGAAGGGCCGCGGGCAATTGGGGCGTGTTCTTGGCCTACCTTCTTGCACGAGCAAGAAGGTAGGTCGCCTGCCGGGGCGAGTCCCGGCCTCGGAAAGAAAGCGCTCAACAGCATCGAAAAACAGAGCGCATACCCACGCCCAATAATGGTTTTGAGCCATTTCCTCCATTTACCGCCGCGCCCCTCATCCCTGCCTTCTCCTTCTCCCGGACCGAGAAGGAGTCAGCCATACGGACAGCCCCTCAGTAATGCAGGCAGATTTTGCCGAAGTGCTGGCCGGCCTTCTGGCGCGCAAAGGCCTCTGCCATCTGCGCCAGCGGGTAGCGGCTGTCGATCACGGGGCGCCAGGCGAACTGTTCGAGCGCGCGCACCATGTCCTGCTGCTGTTCGCGGCTGCCGACGATCAGGCCCTTGAGGGTCTGCTGCTTGCGCATCAGCTCCACGGTGGGCACGTCGCCCGCAAAGCCGGTGAGCACGCCGATCAGCGCGATATGGCCGCCGGGCCGGCAGGCGCGGATGGACTGGGGCAAGGTGGCCGGGCCGCCCACCTCGACCACGATGTCGGCGCCACGTCCGTCCGTGGCGGCCAGCACGGCATCGCCCCACTGCGGCGTGTCCTGGTAGTTGATGACGGCGTCGGCGCCCAGGGCCAGCAGCTTTTCCTTCTTGGCCGCGCTGGAGGTGGTGGCGATCACGCGCGCGCCCATGCTTTTGGCCATCTGCAGCGCAAAGATGGAGACGCCGCCCGTGCCCAGCACGAGCACGGTGTCGCCGGACCGGATGCCCCCGTCCACCACCAGCGCGCGCCAGGCGGTGAGGCCCGCCGTGGTCAGCGTGGCCGCTTCCTCGTGCGAGTAGCCCCGGGGCGCATGGGTGAAGGCCGTGGCCGGCATGTTGACCAGCTCGCGCGCAAAGCCGTCCACGCCGTCGCCGGGCACGCGCTTGAAGTCGAAGGGCACCTGGCCGCCGGACTGCCACTGCGGGAAGAAGCAGGAGACCACGGCGTCGCCCACGGCGAATTCGTCCACGCCCGCGCCCACGGCGGTGACGACGCCGGCGCCGTCGGCCATGGGAATGCGGCCGTCGGGCGCGCCCGCGCGGCCCAGCACCACGCCCAGGTCGTGGTAGTTGAGCGAGCTGGCATGGATGCGCACCTGGATCTCGCCGGCCTGCGGCGCTTCAGGCGCGGGCAGGTCGACCAGGCGCAGGAAGTCCAGGCCACCGGGTTGCTGCAGTTGTATGGCTTTCATGGCGGTTGTTTCCTCAAAGCATGTTGAAAAACGGATGCCTGCATGGTGCATTCAATAGGTGTTCCACGCCAGAACCAACATATTTGTTCGGTAGTATTAAAAATGTAAGTAACGCGCCCGGGCCCTATGCTGGGGCAGGACAGGGGGGTAAAGTCATGAAACGTTTGAACGGCAAGAGCGGCTGCGCGGTGGAGGTGACGCTGTCGGTGATGGGCGGCACGTGGAAGCCCATCATCCTGTTCCATCTGCTGCACGGCAAGAAGCGCTTCAGCGAGCTGAGCCGCACCATCGGCGCCATCACCCAGCGCATGCTCACGCTGCAGCTGCGCGAGCTCGAGGAAGCAGGCATCGTGGAGCGCACCGTCCATGCCGAGGTGCCGCCGCGCGTGGACTATGCGCTGACCGCGCTGGGCCGCTCGCTGGAGCCCGTGCTGATCGCCATGCGCAACTGGGGCACGGCCTACGCGCGCGACCATCTGCACGAGGATGCGGTGCAGGCCAGTTGCGCGCAGGACGATGGCAGGAATCCGCCCCGGGCCCAGGCGGCATAGGCGCTGGGCGCTATCGAATTGCAGTCATGCAAAAAGCCCGCAGGCCGGGGCGGTCTGCGGGCTTTGGCGCGCCGAAAGCAGCTTACTTCCGGGCGGCGGTCAGCGTGCTGTAGCTGTTCATCAGGTTGCGGTAGTCGGGGATGTGGTTGGAGAACAGCGTGCCCAGGCCCTCGATGTCGTTGCGCCAGTCGCGGTGCAGCTCGCAGGCCGCGCCGAACCAGGTCATGAGTTGGGCGCCGGCCTGCTCCATGCGGCTCCAGGCGGCCTGCTGGGTCATGCTGTTGAAGGTGCCCGAGGCGTCGGCGATCACGAACACCTCGAAGCCTTCGGCCAGGGCCGACAGCACGGGAAAGGCCACGCAGACCTCGGTCACCACGCCGGCGACGATGAGCTGCTTCTTGCCCGTGGCCTTGACGGCCTTGACGAAGTCCTCGTTGTCCCAGGCGTTGATCTGGCCGGGGCGGGCAATGTAGGGCGCCGTGGGGAATTTCTCCTTGAGCTCGGGCACCAGCGGGCCGTTGGGCCCGTTCTCGAAGCTGGTGGTCAGTATGGTCGGCAGCTTGAAGTACTCGGCCATGTCGGCCAGGGCCAGCACGTTGTTCTTGAACTTGTCGGGGTCGATGTCGCGCACCAGGGACAGCAGGCCGGTCTGGTGGTCCACCAGCAGCACGGCGGCGTTGTCCTTGTCTAGGCGGACGTAGGGTTTGTTGCTCATGGCGATCTCCTTGGGTTTGGCGGTTGGAAAGGAACAGGGAAGCAAGAGGGGTTGCTACGCGGCCGGCAGGGCCGGCCGCGTGCCGGGAGCCGCTTCAGGGGCTCTCAGTGGTTGAGCGCGGCCTCGGGCGCATTGCGCCCGCCGGCCGGTATGCGGCCGAACTGGCCGCTGCGGAAGTCCTCCAGCGCCTGCCGGATTTCCTCGTCGCTGTTCATGACGAACGGGCCGTAGCCGACCACGGGCTCGTCGATCGGCTCGCCCGCCAGCCACAGCAGCGTGGCGTCATTGTTGGCTTCCAGGTGCACGGTGTCCGCGGCGCGGTCCATGTGCACCAGCTGGCCGGCGCGGGCCACCTCCTGCCCGTTGACCAGCACCGTGCCGTGCAGCACCACCAGCGCCAGCGTGTGGCCGGGCGGTGCCGCAAGCTCGGTGGAGGCTCCGGCATGGAGCCGCACATCCCACACATCGATGGGCGTGAAGGTCCTGGCCGGCCCCTTGCTGCCAAGGTAGTCACCGGCGATGACGCGCAGATGACCCGCGCCGCCCGGCAGCGCCACCTGCGGGATGTCGGCATTGAGCAGGTTCTGGTAACCGGGGGCGGACATCTTGTCCCTGGCCGGCAGGTTGACCCACAGCTGCACCATCTCCAGCGGGCCGCCGCTCCTGGCAAAGGCTTCGGAGTGGTATTCCTCGTGCAGGATGCCCGAGGCCGCCGTCATCCACTGCACGTCGCCGGGGCCGATGGTGCCGCCGGCGCCCGTGGAATCGCGGTGGGCCACCTCGCCCTCGTAGACGATGGTCACGGTCTCGAAGCCGCGGTGCGGGTGCGTGCCCACGCCGCGCCGCGCCGTGGTGGGTGTGAAGTTCTGCGGGCCGGCATGGTCCAGCAGCAGGAAGGGGCTCAGGGCCTTGCCGTGGTCGCCGTAGCTGAACAGCGAACGTACGGGAAAGCCGTTGCCCACCCAGTGGGGGCGCGGGGCTTCGTAGACACCCAGGATTTTCTTGAGCATGGTGTTTCTCCTTGCGGCTGGCCTGCGGTCCCTGTGGAAACGCCAGGCGTTGAACATGGAGAAAGTATGAATTTGGAACGATAACCTGGGTAGTCCACAATATTCAGCTTCAGAGTTCCATTTTTAAAACGATGAAGCTGCCAGACCTCAACGAGCTGTACTACTTCGCCCAGGTGGTGGAGCACGGCGGATTCGCACCTGCGGGCCGCGCCCTGGGCCTGCCCAAGTCCAAGCTCAGCCGCCGCGTGGCCCTGCTGGAAGAGCGCCTGGGCACGCAGCTGCTGCTGCGCTCCACGCGCAGCTTTGCCGTGACCGAGGTGGGCAAGCGCTACTACCAGCACTGCCGCGCCATGCTGACCGAGGCCGAGGCGGCCGAGGAGTCCGTGGCGCTCGCGCATGCGGAACCCTGCGGCATGGTGCGCATGAGCTGCCCCGTGGCCCTGCTGGCGTCGCGCGTGGGCCGCATGCTGGGCGAATTCATGCGCCAGTACCCGCGCGTGCAGCTGCAGGTGGACGAAACCAACCGGCGCGTGGACGTGATCGGCGAAGGGCTGGACCTAGCCCTGCGCGTGCGCCCGCCGCCGCTGCAGGACAGCGACCTGGTGCTGCGCACGCTGGCCGAGCGCCGGCAATGCCTGGTGGCCGCGCCCGGGCTGCTGCAGCGCATGGGCGCGCCCGCCGGACCCATGGACCTGTCGGGCTGGCCCAGCCTGGACATGGGCGGTGCGCAGGAAACCCACCGCTGGGTGCTGTTCGGGCCCGATGCCGTGCGCGCCGAGGTGCGGCACCAGCCGCGCCTGGTGACCCAGTCCATGCTGGCGCTTCGCGATGCGGCCCTGCTGGGCGCCGGCGTGGTGCAGCTGCCCGGCATGTTCGTGCGCGAGGACCTGCGCAGCGGCGCGCTGGTGCAGGTGCTGCCGGGCTGGGAGCCGCGGCCCGAGATCATCCACGCCGTCTACGCCTCGCGCCGCGGCCAGCTGCCGGCCGTGCGCGCGCTGCTGGACCACCTGGCCCTGCAGTTCAAGGCGCTGCAGGAGGAATAAGGCGGGCCGGGCCGGCTACGCGGCCAGCGCGGCCTCGATGTCGGCGGCCAGCTTCTCGGGCCGATCCTGGGGCGCGTAGCGGCGTATCACCTGGCCGTCGCGGCCCACGAGGAACTTGGTGAAGTTCCATTTGATGGACCGGGTGCCCAGCACGCCCGGCGCTTCGCTGGTCAGCCAGCGGTACAGCGGATGGGCGCCGGCGCCGTTGACCTCGATCTTGTGCATGAGCGGGAAGGTGACGCCGAAGTTCAGGTCGCAGAAGCTGGCGATTTCCTCGTCCGAGCCCTTTTCCTGCGCGCCGAACTGGTTGCACGGAAAGCCCAGCACCACCAGGCCGCGCTCCGCATACCGCTCGTGCAGGGCCTGCAGACCCTTGTATTGCGGCGTGAAGCCGCAGGCGCTGGCCGTGTTGACGATGAGCAGCACCTTGTCGCGGTAGGCGCTCAGGGATACCGGCTGGCCGGCGATGCCGGTGGCTTCGAAGTCGTAGACCGAACTGGCGGATGCAGCCATGGCGTTCCTCGTGGCAGTCGCTGAAAGCCTCCAGCTTACGCCAATGGTCCACACCGGCCATCCCCCTGGTCAGGCAGGCTTATGAGGACTTGTCTCACAGACAGTACCGGCAAAGCGGCCTAATTTCAGAGTTCCAGCAGGCCGCAACGACCTGCGGCTTTTCTCCATCACCAACGAAAGCCACGCATGAACGCAACTGCCGACAAGAAAACCGCGGCGTCCGTCCCGCATCAGCCGCTCGAACTGGACCAGCAAGCCCTGGAGCGCGCCAAGCGCAGTCTGGAGGACGGCGCCGTCGTGGAAGAGCACAGCCCCTGGCGGGAGGACATCATCAAGCTGCTCAACGACGCGCTGGCCACCGAACTGGTCTGCGTACTGCGCTACAAGCGCCACCATTTCACGGCCACGGGGCTGTCCTCGCCCGCGATCGCGGAAGAATTCCTGGTCCATGCCAACGAAGAACAGGCCCATGCGGACCGCATTGCCACGCGCATCGTGCAGCTGGGCGGCGAACCCGACTTCAATCCCGACAGCCTGAGCGGCCGCAGCCATGCCGACTACAACGACGAGCTGGACCTGCAGGCCATGATCCGGACCAACCTGATTGCCGAGCGCGTGGCCATCGAGGCCTACTCGCAGATGATCGAGCTGATCGGCGACAAGGACCCGTCCACGCGCCGCCTGATCGAGTCCATCCTCGAGCAGGAGCAGGAGCACGCCGACGAGCTGTCCGACTGGATGCAGAAATAAGCGCCCAGGCTCATGAAAAAAGGCGCCGACCCCGCAGAGGGACCGGCGCCTTTTTTCATCGCCGGGCTACCCCGGCATGAAACGTGCCCCGCGCAGGGGCGCGAGGGATGCCTTCATGGCAACCTTATTGCTGCACGCAGCTGCCCTGGTTCTTCTCGAGCTGGGCCTTGGGCCACAGGTAGATGTTGTCCAGCTTCTCGGTCTGGCCGTTGGCCTCCAGCGGCAGCAGGCCGGGCAGGGCCTTGCAGCCGGCATCGGCGGCGGCCGGGGCGATCAGCGCGGCCTTGGGCGCGAAGCTGAAGCTTTCCTTCTTCTTTTCCTCCTTGTTCTGGAACACCACGTTCACCTGGCCCTTGGCAACGCGCCAGCTGCCGTGCATCACAAAGGGCTTGCCGTCCTTGCCGGGCTCCTCCCAGGTGGCGCGGCCGTTCTTGAGGAACTTCACGGTGACATTGGCGCCACCCTCGTTCCAGCTCGCATAGGTCTGCGGCGCAAAGCGCGCGGCACGCGCATTCTGGTTGGCCTCGGCAATGGCCTGGCGGCGCTGCTGCTGGGCGGCATCGGTTTCGGCCTGGGCCTTGGCGGCAGCCTGGGCCGCAGCGTCGGCCTGGGCCTGGGTTGCGGCATCCGCGCCCTCGGGCTGGCCGGGCGCGCTGGTGCAGGCGCCCAGTGCCAGGGCGGCGGCGATGGCGGCGAAATAGGCGGACTGTTTGAATTTCATATCTGGTCTCCCGTGAAAACTGCCGCAGCATACGCCGGAGCCGCAGGCCGCCATAGGGGCTTTGGCGTGTTTGCAACCGTCGGCGGCATGAAACGAAACTGTCCTATTGCCAATACCGGGGCTGAGTCCATAGAAAAGCCGGGGCCGCCAAGCACAACGCCTGTTTTTTGGGCATTCTTGGCGGCTTCGCCAATTCGCGGCCTGCGGGCCGCCCTACAACGTGCGTCTGTTCCTGAACGAATTGAAAGAGAAATGGGGTCCGCGCGCTGCGGCGCTGTGGTCGCGGCTGCGCGCCAGCGGCCCGGGCCGGCGCATTGCCGCCCTGCCCTGGTGGCACCGCTGGCCCACGCGGCGCGAGTGGCTGCGGCTGGCCGCGGCGCTGCCGCTGCTGTTCGCGCTCTATGTGCTGTGCCTGATACCGTTCACGCCCAGCATCAGCGACATCCGCAAGGCCAAGCAGGAGCAGCCCGCGCAGATCATGAGCGCGGACGGCAAGCTCATCGGCGAGTTCAAGCGCAGCAACCGCCAGTGGGTGCCGCTGGACCAGATCGCGCCGTCGGTGGTGCAGGCCCTGGTGGCCACCGAGGACCACCGCTTCTACGAGCACCACGGCATGGACTTCAAGCGCACCATGGGTTCGCTCGTCCTCACGCTGCAGGGCAAGCCGCAGGGCGGCTCCACCATCACCCAGCAGCTGGCGCGCAACCTCTACCCGACCGAGATCGGCCGCGCGCGCAACCTCAACCGCAAGCTCAAGGAGGCGATCACGGCCTTCAAGATCGAGGCGCTCTACACCAAGGACGAGATCCTCGAGACCTATCTGAACACCGTGCCCTTTCTCTACAACGCCTACGGCATAGAGATGGCTTCGCGCACCTATTTCGACAAGCCCGCGGCCAGGCTCACGGTGCTGGAAAGCGCCACGCTGGTGGGCATGCTCAAGGGCAATGCCTACTACAACCCCGTGCTCAACCCGGACCGCGCGCTGTCGCGCCGCAACACGGTGATGGCGCAGATGGTCAAGCGCGGCGAGCTCCAGCAGGCCGAGTTCGAGCGCCTGAGCAAGCGCCCGATGCGGCTGAACTTCGAGCGCCAGGAAGAGCCCGCAGGCATGGCCCCGCACTTCGCGCAGCAGCTGCGCAAATGGCTGATCGCCTGGGCCGACGCGCATGACTACAACATCTATGCCGACGGCCTGGTGGTCCGCACCACCATCGACTCGCGCCTGCAGGCCTGGGCCAACCAGGCCGTGGAGCGCCAGATGCGCACGCTGCAGGGCGTGGCCAACAGCGGCTGGAGCCAGGCCGGCGGCTGGAATGCCGCCAACCCCTTGGTGCAGCAGCTGGTGCGCGAGAGCGAGCCCTACCGCCGGCTGCGCGCCAAGGGCGACAGCGAGGACGGCGCGCTCAAGGCCGTGCTGGCCGACAAGGCCTTCATGAAGAGCCTGCGCGAGGACAAGACGCGCGTGCAGGCCGGCTTCGTGGCCATGGATCCACGCACCTCGGCCGTGCTGGCCTGGGTGGGCAGCCGCGACTATGCGCAGGACGCGTTCGACCACGTGGCCCAGGCGCGCCGCCAGCCGGGCTCCACCTTCAAGCCCTTCGTCTACGGCGCGGTGCTGCAGCAGGGCGCCCATCCCGAGGACACGCGCAAGGACGAGGAAGTCGAGATCAAGCTGCCCGGCGGCGAAGTCTGGCGCCCCACCGATGCCGTGGCGCCGACCGGAGAGCCCATCACGCTGACCGACGCCCTGGCCTACTCCAAGAACACGGTCACGGCCGAACTCATGCAGGACGTGGGCGCCAACCGCGTGATCCGCCTGGCGCGCGCGCTGGGCGTGCGCCAGAGTTCGCTGGAGGCCGTGCCGGCCCTGGCCCTGGGCGCCAGTCCGGTCACGCTGCTGGAAATGGTGAACGCCTACGGCAGCCTGGCCAACGCCGGCCGCTACATCCCGCCGCAGCTGGTGACGCGCATCGAAAACAGCGACGGCGAGGTGCTGGCCGAATTCGCGCCGCCCAAGCCCGAACAGGCCTGGGACGAGGAGCACAACTACCAGCTCGTGGACATGATGCGCGCCGTGGTCAACAAGGGCACGGGCCGCGCCATACGCCAGCGCTACGGCATACGCGCCGACGTGGCCGGCAAGACCGGCACCACCCAGGGCAATGCCGACGGCTGGTTCATCCTCATGCACCCGCAGATCGTGGCCGGCGCCTGGGCCGGCTTCAACGATGCACGCATCACCCTGCGCAGCGACCAGTGGGGCCAGGGCGCGCGCAGTGCCCTGCCCATGGTGGGCGACTTCATGGCGCGCGCGCTGCGCAGCCCGCTGCTCAATGCCAAGGCGCATTTCGCCTCGCCCGAGACCTCGCACTGGTGGAGCGATTTCGTGGACCGCCTGCGCGACAGGATGCAGCAGTGGACGGGCTCCGGCAGCGACGAGGAGCCGGACGGGCATGCATCTCCGGCACCGGGCAAGCGCCCCCCGGCCTCCGCGCCCGCGCCTGAACCGGAGCCCGACTCCGGGATCGAGGAAAGCACGCCGGCGCTGCCGCCATCCAGGGCGCCGGCTCCGCCGCCACCTGCCGACAATGCACAGCCGCCCGACCTCGACACCAGCCCGGGGCTGGCGCCCGGCGACAACACGCCGCCCCCCCCAGGCCGCGGGGCAGGCTCCGCCCGGCTGGAGCGACATCGGCACGCCGCTGCCGCCGCTGCAGCCCGCGCCGGCGCAGAATCGGCCATGAGCCGCCCGTGTACCGCCCCGCAAAAAAGTTCTGGTGTCAAGTCCTTTGTGCAAATCACGCAGGACTTGAAACCGTATATGGGACAGTAGGTTAGCTCTTTTCTCGGCCACTTTGGCGCGGTGTGGCTTCGTGGGCTAGGAGCCACATAGGAGCGTTGGGAGAGAAAGCCACATCGCACTGTGTCGTGCTGGATTGCCGAGGGACGGCGGGCTTGTCTTGTCATCATAGCCCAGGCGGCTCTTGGCGGCATCCAGAATGAAGAACGCGCAGCCTTGGGCTGCGCGTTCGATGGATGTTGCTGGGCAGGCTTCGAGGGCCATCACGTCGGCTTGGACGGCACGCTCCGCGTCGTGGTGCCCTTCCTGAATCCCCGATCCCCCGCCATGAACGCCTCCAGCATGTGCGGGATCAACTTCTCGGCATCGACGGCCTCGCCATACGCCTGCGCGTGCAGCGCGGCGTAGCGGTCGAGGTCGGCTTTCAAGCTGGCCGGGCAGGCAAAGGTCAGCTTGACGCTCTCGGTCTTGGGCAGCGGCCCTAGCCGCAGTTTCTTCGTGTTCATTGGGAAGCTCCCCGGTTGAAGAACAGCGGCTGGCACGGCCGCAGCACCAGATCCCGGTTCACGATGACGCGAACCGGCAGGCCCGGCCTAATGGTCAGCGTCGGCTGGATGTCCATGTTGCGCCGGGTGATCTCCTGACCCACCTGATTGATGCTGTCCTGGGCGCTGTCGCGCCCCGCGATGACGATGCGGTTGCCGTCCTGGCGGTTCTCTGGCGCGGCCAACTCGGCGCCTACGCCCAGCAGCGTCGTCAGCACGGCGCCCGCGACGATGCGATTCCAATGCCAGTCCACGTCGTCTTCCAGGCCGGCGTAGCCGGCTGGATCGGTGCCGACAAGGTTGTCGAGCGTCAGCGAGGACGTATCGGGCAGGAT
This sequence comes from Comamonas sp. w2-DMI, assembly GCF_040187735.1. Classification (NCBI taxonomy): domain Bacteria; kingdom Pseudomonadati; phylum Pseudomonadota; class Betaproteobacteria; order Burkholderiales; family Comamonadaceae; genus Comamonas; species Comamonas sp. w2-DMI. The sequence goes on from NZ_JBANEL010000015.1 coordinate 129,515, forward strand.
GACCCGGTTCCACACCACCTGCACGCGGCTCTGCCCGTAGCTGACCTGGCTGTTGTATTTACCCAGGATGCGCGACCCCTGCGGGATCAACAGGAACTTGCCCGTGGCCGAGTCATAGACCGGCTCCGTCACCGTGGCGATCACGTCGCCTGGCAAGTCCGACTTGATGCCCGTCACCAGCGCGCCCGCAATCACCGTTCCGGCCATGACCTGATACGGCGAGGCCGGCATTTTCAGGTTTCCGGAATTGCGGGTTTCCATAGAGCCGCCTTTCAGGAACGCCTCTTTCTGGTCTTGCCGGTTTTGCACAGCTGTCGGATCGGCAGGCTGGGGCGCCGCCGAGGCCGGCCCAGCCGCGAGCGGGTCGAAGGCCGCGAGCGTGTTGGCAGCACCAGGCACACCCGGCGGCGCCACCGTGGCCGTGGCGGCGGCCTGGCCCTGGCCGCCCGAGCGGAAAAACACCGACGAAGCCGCTGCGGCTTCCGCCTCCTTGCGCAAGGCGTCGTTGGGATCGTGGCCGGGGGCCGCGTAAGCGGCCACGGCGGACTGCTGCGAGTTCACGATGGCCGGGCCAAGATCGCCCGGCAGTGGCGGCCCCAGCTCGGGCACCTTCGGCGGCAGCTTCGAGTAGTCGGACGGCAGGCCGTCCAGCCCTTCGGACTTCGAGACGCGATCGACGTTGTAAAGCTCGGTCTGCTCGCCCGCGCCGCGCCGGTGCGGTTGCAATGACCAGATCGTGGCCCCGAGCACGGCGACCGACAGGCCGCCGACGAGGACGGCCAGCGTGCGCCGGTTCAACCGGGTCACGGCACGCGGCTGGGCGCGAAGCGCCACCGCCTCGGGCGCGACCTTGCCTGCCTGCGGCGTGGCGAGGTCGGGGGTGTCGTCTTGGCTCATGGTCAGTTCCTCCCGACCGCGCCTACGACGCCATCCGTGCGCTCGATCCGCACCACGTCGCCCTTGTCCCCGCCCAGGCGCAGTTCGGCCGCGCCGAACAGGCGATCCACGATGTAGTACGGCGAGCGAAAGCGGTAGTTCACCAACTGCCCATCACCCTGCGCGCCGATCACGAACAGCGGCGGCAGTTCGCCTTGCGCGATGCCGGCGGGGAACTGGATATAGACCTTCTGCCCGTCGTCGAAAGCGCGCAGCGGCTTCCACGACGGATTGCTGCCGCCGATCGCGTAGCGAAAGCGCAGGTTCTCCAGCGACAGGCCGCTATCCACCGGCGCGGCGGCGCTGGCCGCTTGCGCCTGGCGCTGCAAGGCCAGCATCCGGTCGCGCGGGTACTCCCAGGACACCGACGCCATCCACGTCTTTTCCGTGGAAGTCAGTTCCAGCAGGTACGTCCTCCGGCTGGTGATGATGACCAGATTGGTCTTGAGGCCCGAGCGGATCGGCTTGACCAGCACGTTGACGCGCAAGTCGGCACCGCTGCCGCTGGACGTGTCGCCCACGATCCAGCGCACGGTATCGCCGGCGGCCACCGTCACCAGCTCCTCGCCCGGCTGCAAGGCAACCATCGTCACCCGGCCCACGGCCGCATAGACCTGATACAGCGCGCCATCGGTGAAGGGCCACACCTGAATCGCGTTGACGTAGCCCTCGCGCGTGGGCGCGACACGCGCCTCGGCATTGGCGCGTGAAACGCGCACCTTCTCGTCGGCCGGCTCGGGCGTGGGCTTGGCGTCCTCGGCCTCGGGTGCCGGCATCAACTGCGCCGGCATCGGCAGCACCTCGGGCACGGCCACAACCTCCACGGGCGCGGGCGGCTCCGGCATCGGCTGGGCCTGCACCGGCACCGGCTCATCGAGCGAGATGGTCGGCGGCGGCTTGCCTTGCGTGGCGCAGCCCGCCAGGGCAACAAGCATCAACGGCAAAGCGTAAAAGCGGAAAGACAGGTTCATGGTTTTGCTCCTTCGGAAGAATCCAGCTCGCGGCTCCAGGAAAGGCCGTTGACGTAGATGCCCAGCGGGTTCTTGCGCAGGCGTTCTTCGGTGCGCGGCGGCTGGAGCACGATGGACACCACGGCCGTCCACCGTTCCAGGCCCGCCGCAGCGCCGTTGACGTAGCGGCGTTCCGTCCAGCGCACGTTGAAAGACGTGTCGCTGGCACGCACGACGCTGGTGATCTGCACCGTCACCGACTCCTTTCCGATGCGCGCGAACGGGTCGTTGACCCGCGCGTAGTCGTTGAGCACGGCCGCGCCTTTGTCGGTCGTGTAGTCGTAGGCGTCCAGCCAGTTCTGGCGGACGACGATGGGGTCGATGGACAGCGAGCGCACCAGCGTCACGAAGCGCGCGATGTGGTGCGCCGTCTGCGCATCGTTGGGCCGGTACGGCGTGGCGGCTTCGCCCACGGCGCGCACCTGGCCCGCGTTGTCCACCTCCACGACGTAGGGCGTGACGATGGATTGCGCCGAGCGCCACACCAGTCCGCCGGCCATCAGCAGCGCGAGCGTGAGGCAGCCGAAGGCCATGAATCGCCAGTTCTTGGCCTGGACGCGGGCCGAGCCGATACGGTCGTCCCACACCTGGCCGGCGGTTTGGTACGGCGTGGCAGGCTGCGGCGTGTCGGCGTAGCGCACCTGCGGTTTCTTGAATCGCATGGTCAGTTCTCCTTGTGAATCGCTTTAGTCATCGGAGCCGCGCAGGCTCGGCCCCTGGCCGGAGCCGCCGCCATCGCCACCGCGCAGTGCGTGGGCGGTGGTGGTCGCGGCGTGGGTGAGTTGCTGGCGGCGATGCAGGCGCTTCGCCCAGGCGGGTTGCTCGGGCGCCTGTGCAGCGGCAGCGCCTGCGGGGGCTTCGCTGGTGGCGGCCTGGCCGGCTGACGCGCCAGCGTCACCGTTCCAGCCCGCGCGGAACGGCGCAGCCATGCGTTGTCCGGCAGCGGAGGCACGGGACGCAGCACCGCGCCCGGCTGCCTGGGCGCCGGTCTTTGCGACATTGCCCAGGCCAGCCATCGCGCCCTTTGCGCCGCCGCCAGCGGCGGCGGAACCAGCCTGGAACGCCGACTTCGCACTGCTGGCCGCCGACGTGGCGGCGCGAGCACCGCTGCCGGCCAGCTTGGCGGCTGCCGGGGCCATGCGAGCGCCAGCAGCCACGGCGCCACCCACGCCCGTCGCGGCGGCGCCGATGGCGACGGCGGTGCCGGCAGCGCCGACAGCAGCACCGGCCATTGCGCCCGCGCCGAGCTGTGGCGCACCGGAGACGAGGCCCGTGGCGATGCCGGGGCCGAAGATCCCAAGCGCCAGCAAGGTGAGCGAGGCCAGCATGATGACCAGCGCATGGTCGATGGACGGCTCGGCGGGATGGACTTGGAACTGAGCGAACAAGCCCGAGCCGATACCGACGATCACGGCCAGCACCAGCACCTTGACGCCGGCGGATACCACGTTGCCCAGCACCTTCTCGGCCAGGAAGCTGGTCTTGTTCCACAGCGCGAACGGCACCAGCACGAAGCCCGCCAGCGTGGTCAGCTTGAATTCGATCAGCGTGATGAAAAGCTGGATCGCCAGCACGAAGAAGCACAACACCACAACCAGCCAGGCGAGGAACATCACCACGATGGGGTCGAGGTTCACGAACACTTCGGGGAAGCCCGCCATCTTGCCGATCTGCTTCAGGATCGGCGCCCCGGCGTCGATGCCGGCTTTCGCCAACCGGCCCGGCTGCAAGAAGTTCCCCATCGTGATGGCCGAGCCGGTGGCGGTGATGCCCAGTCCGGCAAAGGATCGGAAGACGATGCCGGCCAGCCAGTTGAAGTTGTTGATGATGTAGGCGAAGGCACCGACGTAGAGCACCTTGCGCAGCAGCTTGGCGATCACGTCCTCGCCCTGGCCGGTGGCATGGCTCATGGCCCAATACAGGCCGGCGATCGTCATGTCGATGACGATCAGCGTGGCCGTGAGGAACGCCACTTCGCCCCGCAGCAGCCCGAAACCCGAGTCGATGTAGGTGGAAAAGGTGTTCAGGAACTGGTCGATGATGGTCACGTCATTCATGGCGTGTCCTCCCGTTGGGCGGGAACGGCTGGCGCCACGCCATCGGCCGGTTCATCGAAGCTCGGCGGGATCGGCGGCAGGTCGGCCGCCGTCTGGTACTCATCCGGCCCGGCCTCGCCGGAGAAGAAGCGCCGCCGGAAGGCTTCGGCGGCGGCGCGGCAAGCGTCCTCGCCCGTGGCCTGCATGACCTGTTGCGGATGGGCCGCGCATTGCGCGCGCAAT